>JAFQUE010000095.1 GCA_017408685.1 Bacteroidaceae bacterium
GATACTTGTAACCGGAGCAAAAGGTTTTGTAGGACAGAACCTATGTGCACAACTTGAGAACATTGCACAAGGAAAAGCAAAATGGTATGACCTTAAGGGCGAAGGGTTGGAGATATTCAAGTATGATATTGACAGCACACCCGAAGAACTCGACACCTATTGCAAGGAGTGTGACTTTGTTTTCAACCTTGCCGGAGTGAACCGCCCACAAGACCCAAAGGAGTTCATGGAGGGAAATTTCGGTTTCGCCTCTACCCTGCTCGATACTCTAAAGAAATACAAAAACAACTGTCCGGTGATGATAAGTTCATCGATACAGGCAGAACTTGACAACCCTTATGGTGAAAGCAAGCGTGCGGGCGAACAGCTCATATTTGACTACTCTGCCGAAACAGGAGCAAAGGTACTCGTATACCGTTTCCCGAACCTGTTCGGAAAGTGGTGCCGCCCCAACTATAACAGTGCTGTAGCAACATTCTGCAACAATATTGCCAATGGTCTTCCAATTCAAGTGAACGACCCCAATGTATTGCTCAACCTGTGCTACATTGACGATGTCGTCGACGAACTAATTGCAGCAGCTGCAGGCAAGGAACATTGCGACGGCAAGTTCTGCTTTGTACCCACAGTGCACAGGGTAAAACTCGGCGAGATTGTAGAGTTGCTCGAAAAGTTCAGCAAGATGAACGACACACTTGCTGTGCCGGTTTTGAGCAATGCATTCGAGAAGGCTCTGCACGCGACCTACCTCAGTTACCTGCCCAAAGAAAAATTTGCCTATGCGGTAAAAATGAACATTGACGCACGCGGCAGTTACACAGAACTAATACGTTCGGAGCACCATGGACAGTTTGCCGTGAACATTTCGAAACCGGGTATAACAAAAGGCCAGCATTGGCACCACACAAAAATTGAGAAGTTTGTTGTGGTACACGGTCATGGCCTTATACAGCAGCGCAAACATGGCAGCGACGAAGTCATTGATTTTGAGGTAAGCGGAGAGAATATACAGGTTGTTGAAACGATTCCGGGCTACACGCACAACATCATTAACCTGTCACAAACGGATGACTTAGTGACAATAATATGGTGCAACGAGAACTTTGACCCCAACCGCCCCGACACTTACGGCGAACCGGTGTGATTGGCGGTTGGCATTGTCATTCTATATTTGCACTGTCATTGGCTCGTTTTGCTTTTAGCCACCCGCGTGGCATAAACTTCGTCTATGCTTCACGCGACTAATGGCTGCAAAACTCACCGATAACAAAACGTTGTTTTGTCATTCTGAACGCAGTGAAGAATCTCCACCAATAACCACAAATAAAAAGAACAAAACAAAAATAATTATGGAAATCAGAACAGACTATTCAAATATCGAGTTCAAGAACGACGGACGCTTGAAACTGTTGATTATCGTAGGTACACGCCCCGAAATCATACGCCTTGCAGCAGTAATAAACAAGTGCCGAAAGTATTTTGATTGCATTCTGGCACACACCGGTCAGAACTATGACTACAACCTTAACGGCGTATTCTTCCACGACCTTAAGTTGAAGGACCCTGAAGTATACATGGACGCCGTTGGCGATGACCTGGGTGCAACTATGGGCAACATACTGAATGCAAGTTACAAGTTGATGGTTCAGACAAAGCCCGACGCTGTGCTTGTGCTTGGTGACACAAACAGTTGCCTCAGCGTAATAGGTGCAAAGCGCCTGCACATACCCATCTTCCACATGGAAGCCGGTAACCGTTGTTGGGACGAGTGCCTGCCCGAAGAGACGAACCGCCGCATTGTTGACATCATCAGCGATGTAAACATCTGCTACAGCGAGCATGCACGCCGTTACCTCAATGCAAGCAACGTTGCCCCACAGCGCACATACGTCAGCGGTTCACCCATGGCAGAAGTGCTGCACGAGAACCTTGCCGACATTCAGGCAAGCGATGTACACAAGCGTCTTGGACTGGAGAAAGGCAAATATATCCTCCTCAGCGCGCACCGCGAAGAGAATATAGATACCGAGAAGAACTTCCTGTCACTGTTCAACGCCATCAATGCCATGGCCGAGAAATATGACATGCCTATCCTCTACAGTTGCCACCCACGCAGCCGCAACAGATTGGACGCAAGCGGTTTTGTACTCGACAAGCGTGTCATGCGCCAGGAGCCCCTCGGTTTCCACGACTACAACTGCCTGCAAATGAATGCCTATGCCGTAGTCAGCGACAGCGGTACATTACCCGAGGAGAGCAGTTTCTTCACAAGTGTGGGACACCCGTTCCCGGCAGTGTGTATACGCACCAGCACCGAGCGCCCCGAAGCCCTTGACAAAGGTTGCTTTGTTCTTGCCGGCATAAACGAACACGACCTGCTGCAGGCTGTTGACGTTGCTGTAAGAATGAACAACGAGGGCGACCACGGTCTGCCCGTTCCTAACTACGTAGACGAAAACGTCTCAACAAAGATTGTAAAACTCATACAGAGTTACACCGGTGTCGTGAACAAGATGGTGTGGAGAAAAGAGTGACGCAATAATTCACCCGTATAGTACCATGAAGAAGAAGAAGAAAAAGAAAAGTTGCCTACTGCTTACAAACCATTTCTATCCCGAGACGTTCAGGTGTAACGATATTGCATTTGAACTGGTAAAACGTGGATACGACGTCAAAGTATTGACCGGTATCCCCGACTATCCCGAAGGGAAATATCACAAAGGATATTCTTTGTTCAAAAGAAGGTGTGAGAAAATCAATGGCGTAACAGTTGTACGTGTTCCTCACATACCAAGAGGTAACGGGAAGGCCATGCGCATGATAATACATTATGCGTCGGCAATGTTTTTCTTTTTCTTTTACGCATTGTACCAGGCCATATTCCACAAATATGACTGTATATTCATACACAACACCTCTCCTGCCTTCATTTGCCTGCCGGCAGTACTAATAAAGAAAATACGGCGTACTCCGGTTGACCATTGGATACTTGACATGTGGCCCGAAAGTCTTGCAGCCGGCGGCATACGCAATCCTAAAATATACAATATCATCGAAAAGATGATGGGAATGGTCTACCGCAACAATGACATTATCCACATAAGTTCAATGGGATTCAAGAAACTGCTACTGGAGAAGGGAGTGCCCGAGGAAAAAATCGAATACCTCCCGAACTTCTGCGAGGACACATCAAAAAATGTGGAACTCAAAGATATTCCGGCATTGCCAGATGGTTTTATAGTAATGTTCGCGGGCAACATTGGAGAAGCGCAGAACATGGAAAATGTAATGAAAAGCGCTTTATTGCTCAAGGAAAGGAAAGATATACATTTTGTTCTTGTGGGTGACGGCCGCAAGAAAGCATGGATAGAAGAGTTTATCAAACATAACAGTCTTGAAGACACTGTACACCTAATGGGGCGTTGGCCCATAGACACAATGTCGGCATTTTTTGCCAAGGCTGATGTTATGCTTGTTTCATTGGCCGATGAAACAGCCTTCAACTTAGTATTGCCGGCAAAAGTGCAAGCATACATGGTAAACAAGAAACCAATACTTGCAATGCTCAACGGTGAGGGGCAGGAAGTGATAAGCGCCGCCAAATGCGGATGGTTTGTAAATTCAGATGACATTGAAGGTTTGGTCGAAACAATAAAGGGAATAAGCGAACTGAACACAAATGACCTTATAGCCATTGGAGAGAACGGATATAAATTCTATCGGGAGAATTTTGAACTCAACCTATGCATGGACAAAGTGCAGAATTCTCTTGAAAGGATAAGCGATGGAATCAAGCAATAGCGAAAAGTTCATGTCAAAAACAAACAACCTTGAGTATTATTTTTTCACACTGATTCGGAGTGCCTTGTGGGGCACCCCGCCTGTTTTGTCATCAACACCATGCAATGATGACTGGAAGGAATTATATGACATATCCAAAGAGCAGACCGTAACCGGAATAATGCTCGACGCAGTATCCCAACTACCAGTGGAACAAAAACCGGAAACAGCATTACGGTTGCAGTGGATAATGGCGCAGAAGAGTATTGAAGTCCAGAACAGGAAGATGGATAACGTTCTTGCTTGCCTCGTATCGGAATGCCACGAACAAGGTCTTGAACCATACCTGTTGAAAGGACAGAGTATGGCACAGAACTACCCTATTCCGGGACATCGAATCTGCGGTGACATTGATATCTACTTCAAGGAAGACTCCTATGCAAAAGCATTGGGCTATTTTCATTCTAAAGGTTTTGTACTGGAAGGCGAACCGGAAGATTCTCACATTGAGACAACATACAAGAGCTTCAAGGTTGAAATTCACAGGAAAAGCGCCACATTCTATACCAAGAGACTACAAAGACGATACAACGCTATAATGCAGCAACTTATTGGGCAGGAGAACACAAATGTAACTATCAATGACAAGGATATAACAGTGCTGCCTCCACTTGCCAATGCACTGCAGTTGCTGTCACACATGCTCAGGCACATGATATTCTCCGGACTCGGGTTAAGACAAGTATGCGACTGGGCGCTGTTTGCCTACAAGTATCAGAAGAGCATGGACAAGGAACTGTTCGTAAAGTACACAAAGGAACTGCAACTCTGGGAGACATACAAGGCTGTCACGGCAATAGCAACGGACTACCTCGGGCTACCAAAAGAATACGCCGTGTGCGAAATAACCGAAAAAGACAAGAAACTGGCAAAAAAAGTGTTCCAACTGATAATGACATACGGCAACTTCGGGCACTACGGCGAGCACAGCATAACAGAATCGAAAAGCGAATACCTAAAAGCCTATCTATGGAAGGTAAAGAACTGCATACGGTTCCGCAAGTTGTCACGGTCTGAGACTTGGAATTACCCCCTATGGCAATTGCATTCAGCCTTTCGAATAATGAGAAAGAAATAACGCACGCAGTCGGTTCAAGCGTACCGTTTGCGCCATAAGTAGTGCCATATTTTGAAGTAAGGACTCCAGAGCGCCTCACCGGGATATTGCATGACAAGTCTTGCTATGCGGCGCATGCTATTGAGGAAATGCCTCAACTCGTTCTCTTTTGAGACCATTTTGTAACGCTTGTCATACTTGCCGAAGTTGCCGGCTGCAATTATTTCGCCAAGCAGAAACTCCCCTCTTTGCTTATGAGGGGGCACAATAAAATTCTCCTCTTGAAGGCCAAACATTATATGCAATACATACATTACAGCAGAGGCAAACTTAACCAGGCCGAATGATTTGAGCAGGGCAACGGCTGTTGCTTTCTCTTCAGGTGTAAACCCATGTTCAAGCACAAAGTAATAATCAAGCATTTGCCGTAAACCTATACCTTCCTGAAAGAGATGGCGGTAAATATGCAACAGCAAATACACCCTGTCAAATTCTAATGTAGGCGCCGTAAAGCAGCCCTCAGGCACAGAGACGTTGTTGCTGAACTGCCGGGAGGATACTGAAGAGAAGAACCTCTGTAACTTTCTGTTCCTTATGGGACTGTACATCCACGACGGGGTAAAATGCACCTCTATGGAAACTCCTTTCCTTACGGGAAAATCGACATGATGATAGGTAGGTTTACACCCTGGGAAACATTTCCTCACGTAGGTTAGAATCTTGTCGCAGCCACCGTCGAGCCATATATCTATGTCACCGGGGACCCTTGAATATGGGTCAGGATATAAGCGGGACAACCCTTGCCCTTTGAGTATGCAATTATCGAATCCCAACTGGCGGAATTTGGCCGAAACAGCAATGCATTTCTTGTTGAGAGCAATGTTCTTCTCCTTAATTTGCTCACTCACTTTGTGCCACATGAGCAAAAGGCGCTTGGGCGGTTTCTGTTCATTGGGCAGTATTTCTATGCCGGCAAAGGCAATGCCTTGCAGGGTCTGTTCGCATGCAAAGTTGAACATGCAATCCCATTGCACATCTGTAGGCGAATATGGAAGTTCGCCGGACTTGCCTATTCCGCACTTCACAAGCGCAATGAAGAGCGGGAGAATGTCCTCGTTTTTATGGCATGAGAAAACTATATCCGGCATATCAATAACAGGCATTAATCCTTAACACGGGCAAATTTACAATTATTTCCCGAATTTATCATGCTTTGCAGCCTATGTTCGAAAGGCAAAATTTGCACAGGCCATTAATCGGAACTATTTTTGCATATAGGATAACACGTTTGCCTGCAACAAATGCAAACCACAAAGTCCGGAAAAAAATGAATAAACCAATGACCACAGAAACACAACAATTAAACAAACCAATGCATAACGGAGAGTTTGAGGCATCACCAATTGTAATATACACAAGCGAAGACAATACCATTTCGCTGGATGTAAAATTAGAGAACGAAACTGTGTGGCTTAATCGTTCACAATTGTCCATATTATTTGATAGGGATATAAAAACTATTGGCAAGCACATAAACAATGCTCTAAAAGAAGAATTAGAAGGTTTACCAGTTGTCGCAAAATTTGCGACAACTGCCTCTGATGGCAAAATATACCAAGTAGAACACTATAATATTGAAATGATAACCTCTGTCGGTTATCGTGTAAAGAGCAAACGCGGCACTCAGTTCCGCATTTGGGCAAACAGGGTGCTAAAGGACTATATTGTAAAAGGTTATGCCATAAACGACAAGATAAGGATAGAGCATTACAACGAACTCAAAGATGTTGTCCGCTTGCTTGCACACACAGTCCATTCACAGGAGAAACTGACCGATGAACAATCGAAAGGACTTTTCTCGGTTGTAAGCGACTATGTCTATGCTCTTGACACACTCGACCGTTACGATTATCAGCAACTGACAATTGAAAATACCACAAAGGAAGAACGCTTCCACGCAACATACGAGAATGCAATGGAAGCAATACTGAGCCTCAAAGACAAATTCGGCGAGAGCAAGTTGTTTGCAAACGAAAAAGACAATTCTTTCAAAAGTTCAATCGGGCAGATATACCAGACCTTTGGCGGAGTGGAGCTCTACCCCAGCATAGAAGAGAAAGCCGCAATGCTGCTATACCTTGTAACAAAGAACCACTCATTCAGTGACGGGAACAAACGCATAGCCGCAATGCTGTTTCTTTGGTTTATGGAACGCAACGGCATACTCTACCGCACCGACGGCAGCAAACGAATAGCCGACAATACCCTCGTTGCATTAACACTGATGATAGCCGAGAGCCGCACCGAAGAGAAAGATATAATGGTAAAAGTAGTTGTAAACCTCATTAACCAACAAAACCAATGACC
>JAFQUE010000006.1 GCA_017408685.1 Bacteroidaceae bacterium
ACAGTGTTGTACAAGAATAGTATGTCCCTTTTCTGTGGTGATAATAGAACTGTTCATATTCCCTTGCAGGCTGTTGTCGCCAACGGTCTTGGAGGAGCAGGAGACGATACTCTTCATCCGGTCACCACGGTTTATGCCCATAGCCAATGCTACAGGTCCAAGACCATGAGTAGGGTAGGGATTGCCGTTGTGTCTGTTCATGAATTCTACCTGCCAGTTGCTCCATTTGCGCCCGCCGTCGTCATTGGTGGCAATGCGGTCGCGCAGGTCGTGCAGGTATGAGCCCTCGGCATGTATTATCTCACCAAGCATGCCTTGCTGCGCCATGTTCAGCGTGCACAGTTCAAATTCATCGTAACAGCAGTTCTCGAGCATTATGCAGTGGCGCTGTGTCTCCTCGGCGGTGTCGACGAGTCGCCAGCAGTCGGCAACGGTTGTTGCTGCGGGTACCTCGGTGGCAACGTGTTTTCCGCACTGCATGGCATACACGGCAATGTCGGCATGGCTTGCCCAGTCGGTGCATATGTAAACAAGGTCAACATCGCTCTGCCGGCACAACTGTTTCCAACCTTCGTTGCCGCAATAGCATGCCGGCTTCTTTCCGCCAAATTCCGCTATAATCCCCTCGGCTTCGGTTATGTTCTCTTCAACCAGGTCGCAAAGGGCCGTTATGCAGCAACCTTCAATATTCATCATGCGGTGTACGGCACGCTTGGCACGTACTCCCAGGCCCACGAAGCCTATACGCACGCATTCAATAGGTTCGCACTGCAACTGCAGCACGTTCTTCCTCTCCTTGTTGTTGCTGTTGTTGACCATTCAGTTTGTTCTTTGATTACAAAATAACAAAAAATGTATCTGCTTTCAAAGCATTTTAATGTGAATTAACGCAAAGTATATTATGAAAGAGCAAAGAGCAAAGAGAAAAGAGTAAAGAGCAAAGAGCAAAGAGCAAAGAGAAAAGAGTAAAGAGCAAAGAGTAAAGAGCAAAGAGCAAAGAGCAAAGATGAAAGGGATACCTTACAGTTTCTTCAGAATCTCCTTTGCCTCCTCATTGCCGGCATTTGCCGCGTCGCGGTAAAGGTCCTTGGCAAGACTCTTGTCGCGGTCTACGCCCTTGCCGCTGTAATAGCAGTCGGCCATACGCCTTGTGCCTTCATGGTTTTTCTTCAGGTGTAACTCCTTGGCATACATGTATGCTTGTCTGTAGTTTCCTTCTTTCGCTTCGTGCTCATACATATATATCAGCGCCTCGTCGAGTTTGCTCTCGACTGCAGCCTTTATATAGCCAATGCCGTCACGCCCGTCATCTGTAAGCAGTTTGCCATATTCAAACATTGCTTGCGGGTGTTTCTTTTCTGCTGCCCTAAATAAGAATTCTTCGGCTGCGCATTTGTCCTGCTCAACCATCTTGCCGGTCATGTAGCGGCGGTACATCTCAAGCAGGGCGCGAGGTTCTTCTTGCTCTGCTGCACTGATAAAATTCTCATGCGCCAGTTTGCTGTCTATTTCAGTTCCTGTGCCATTGTCGTACATTACGGCAAGGTCGTACTGTGCCCCGGCATGCCCGCCCTCTGCGGCCTCGCTCATGAACTTGAAGGCCTGCGAGTCGTTTCGGGTGAGTCCCGTGCCATTGAGATAACATAATCCAATGTGGTATATTGCGGGAGCATAGCGGTATTGTGCCAGTTCAATGAACATTGTCAAAGCCTCCTTATAGCGCTTTTGGTTATAGTATATGAGGGCTTTTTCGTGGTGGAACTCACATGACGCGAGTGTCGCGGAATCCAAAGGTGCCTCTTCCGGTTTTGTGACCTTTGGTTCCACTCGCTGTGCTCTTTCTCTCTCGGCGAACCTTGTGCATGTGATGTTGTCGTTGCTGAACATAATGTCATTGTCGCGTCCTGTAACGTCAACTGTTATATTGCTGCAGTTGCTGCTGTTGTAGAACTCTGCAATGGCAATGCCTTCTGCAATCCTTACCTCGGGCACCCAGCACAGTGTGCGGCGGTAGTCTTTCTCCTGCGGTGTCATGTTGCTGTAGTCGGGCGAGTAGAACTGCTTGCTTTCGCTGTATCCCTGCACCGACGTGTAGCGCATTGTACTGCCGGGTGCTGCGAATTCCGGGACAACCCCCTGTGTGCGTTCCTCTTGGGTGTAAGGGATAAGGCAGGCTACGTAATTGGGGTTTATGGGATAGTTTATGCCGCCGCCCTGTACATTGCAGAGATTTTCCCAAAATGCAGTCGCGTCGGGGCAACCGTCTACACCATTGCCGCCATAAAGGTAACTCTGTGACAGGAATCCGCGGTAGAACTTCTGTATGGGAATCTTGTTCTCGAGCATTCTTGTGAGCGGTGTCCAGTGCGTTCCCCTGTTTTCGAACTGCAAGCGGGTCTTCTCATCACTGCGTATCACTATCTCCTTGAAATTGGTCATCTTGTCGGCGTCTGGCAGTCCGCGCAGGTACTCCATGTCGGGTTCGGGTGTCTTGTTGTGGTCATATTCTCCAAGCACAACCATCAGCTGAACCCAATAGGCCCAGTTGTAGTTGTGGCGGCGCATTGCACTCAATACCACATCGTTTGCAGTGAGGATGTGGTCGTAATCGTGGTTTACAGGTATTGTAATGCCTTCGTCACTGTATCGTATATTACCGATGTAACGGTTGTTGCTGTTATTGCCGGAATGTCTTATCATGGAGGTGACATCCTCGTTCCTGTCGTTGTGCACTGAATATGCCTCGTGTAGTGTATTTATTATGTTATCCAACTTTATATTATCTTCATTGTTGGCCGATACCAGATAGAGTTCTTTATCTATGAGGTTGTTTTCCTTGAGAATATTGTATTTTTCGTTGAACGACATGCTTTCGCTGTTCTTCATTTCGTCCAAGAGTGTCAATATGGAATGCCCTTCACTCTTTACGTTATTGTATATTTCATCCTCATAGGTGTTGAACATGTTCAGGTATGTTACATCCTGGGCATACTCCCATTCGTCGAGGTAGTTGAAACGCATTTCGCTGTGCGGCGGGCGTGCATTGAACTCATGTTTCTTTTTGGCAACGACCTCAAGTGAAGAGAGCATGAATTCGAACGGGTTAAGTTTTACAAGGCTGTCACTTTGGCTCTTGCTCATTGGCTTGCCAAGGTGGTTCTCCCAATAGTCATAGAGACGGAATGCGGGCGAGTAGTAGCGGTCGAGTGCGAACCGGTAGGCTATGCTGCCATGTTGCCTCATTGCTGTCTGTGGTTTGAACGATGCTACGCGCGTGCCGTAGAAATCATCGGTTTCAATCACAAAAGAGCCGGTACTGTCGGTGCGGAATGTTGTCGTTGTCACCTCCTTGCCGTTGGGGGATATGTCCATTCTTGTGAGCACATCCTTCTGCGGAATGATATTGACTTTACCGAGTTCACCGAACTTTTTGTTCACTGCTTTAAGGAAGAAGCGTCCCTTTATGGTTATGCCGCGTTCAATGGGTTGGAAATCGTCAATGTGGGTACGGGTGAGCATGCTCCAGTCATATGATGTCCATCCATGAGTGAGCATTATAAGGTCGAGGTGCTCTTTGCGTGCGGTGTTTTGCGGGTCAAAGTATTGCGCAGCGTCGGGTATGTAACCTTTAAGTTCTGAACCCAACAGCATGTAGGTGTAGAGGTTGTGACTGTATGATGTCGTCTGCCTGCCAGTGGCGTCGCTAACGGTGAGCGACAGGTCGCTCATGCCGGTAATTGGCTTGCCGTCGTCACGGCTCACTTTTATTGTCACCTTTTCATGCGGTGAAAGTGTCGCATTGTCCGGTTGGTTGCCATTGGCCGTTACATTCAGTTTCACGGTTCGGGTGTCGGTTCTCTGCAACGAGTCGTGTGTAACAAAGAAGTGACGTTCGGCAAGCGGTGTTTCACTGCCGGTGAAGATTATGGCACGGTTTACGCCTTCGCGCAGGCTGTCCTTGGCAAATGTAAAGCTGTTGCTCCCTGCAGCGGTACCGAATTTTCTGTAGTAACCCATGGTGCCACGGTGCAACACCACAAACCCCAGTTCCTGTATGTGGGGCAGGTTACTGCGGATGTCTACCGTTACGTTGCTGCCATTTTCCGTTACACGCATTGTTACACCGTTATCTTCGGCTTTGGGCAACTTGAAGCGGTGCGTCTTCTCATTGCCCTTGCTGTTTTTCATTGTAACCTCGGCATGGTACTTTGAACCCTTCCGTGGTGTAAAAGTGAATGAACCCTTTCCCATGTGTTCAGGAGTGCTCTCAAGCAACGGGGTGTTGTCTTCGAATATTGTGATTTTCCCCTCGCCGAACAGTCCGTTTTCACCGCGCAACTCATATGCAACGCGGCTCTCCAAACCCGCTACAAGGTTACCGCCTTCGGGGAAGAATGTGAGGGACGCCTCGGGCAGTTCTGCGCTTATCCACTTTCCGTCGCTCTTGAAGCCTCTGCGGCGGTCGAGCATGTTCTTGAAGTCCCAGTTGTCGGCATTTACTTTATCGAAAACAGCGAATACGCGGCTGAATATTGCACTCTTGTCCCAATTGAGCATGTAGCGTGTGTAGGCACGTACCTCGTAGTAACCCGAAAGCAAGAGCGGGTTGAGTTCAAATTCTCCGTAACAACTGCCGTCTTCGCCAATCTTGTATTTCTTTGTCTCCACCACATACCCTTCAGGTGCAACCAGTTCCACATAAAGCACTTTGCTGAGCGTGCTCGGACGGTTGTCGCTTCCGAATGAGACGTATGCCTTGAACCACATTGTTTCGCCAAGATAGTAGGCTGTATTGTCAAAGTGCAGGAATACACGTTCCTGCTGCATGACCTGTCCCACTTGCATTGCGCGGAAAGCAAGACTGTCAATTCGTCCTTGGGCGGTACCTCGGATGACCAATGCGAGAAGGATGAATGATAATATGGCTTTTTTCATGGGCTTCCGTATTTCTTCGCTAAGATACAGAAAATGGCGCAAGTGTACAACACACTTGCGCCATTATGGTACAGTTGCTTTCTTCTGTCATCTCATTTGTATGCGGCAAAGGCCGCTATCTGCTCTTTGAGATATTCCAACGCCGGGTAATCCTTTATGCGTTCATTCCATTCTGCTATTATCCTTTCAATGTATAACCGGCATATAGGTTTGCCTCCAAAGTAAGAAACGATTTTTGAAACAGCCAATATCTCGGTCTTGAAATCGGTCAATATCGTTTCTTCGCATTCCGGTGCAGCCATAATGGAACCGGGGCGGTGCCTGTAGTAGTATAGCACATCGTCGGTGAAAGCAATCTTTTTGACTTCGGACATGTAGTCGACCAGTGCAATAAAGTCCTGCCCCCGGCGTAGAGCGGTCGACGGGTGTCTTTTGACAATGTCGCTCCTTATCAGTTTGTCCCACAACACCGGACTGCATTCATTGTTGAGCAAATCGTTGTTCAGGAACTCTTCTCTGCCGATGACTGCATTCCCATATTTGTTCCAAATATCCAACCTTCTTCCGGTCACCCCGTTCATGTCTACAGCCCTGGCTTTGCATACTGCCATGTCGGCATTGCTGCCGGAAACCAGCGTATAGAGTCGCCTGTACATCTCCTTGTCTACATAATCGTCAGAGTCGACAACCCCGATATATTTGCCGGTGGCTGCCGACACGCCTGAATTCCGGGCAGGGCCTTGCCCTTGGTTTGTTTGATGTATGACCTTCAGGTTTGCATGCATTGCGGCATATTTGTCAAGAATCTGTGCGCAACCGTCTGTGGAACAGTCATCCACGGCAATTATTTCAATTTCTTTCATTGTCTGGGCCAGTAATGAGTCCAGACATTCCCTCAGGTATGGTTCTGTATTGTATACAGGAACTACGATACTTATAAGGCACTCTCCCGGCCCGTTCATGAAAGGAAGGCTTTAAGGAGTGATACGCAGTTCTTTATATCGGTGATGGATACCACTTCCGATGGGGAGTGCATATACCTTACGGGGTATGAGACGATTGCAGTCTGTATTCCCCTGCATTGTATCTGTATGGCCCTTGCTTCGGTTCCGCTGGCATTGGGGTGTCCCTCCATCTGGTATGGAATTCCTGCCTTGACGGCTGTCTGCTTCAGTTCCTCTATCAGTTCCCTGTCGGTGTCGGGGCTGACACACAATGAAGGTCCGTTGCCGAGTCGCACATCGCCATAAAGTTTCTGGTTAACGTTGGGGTAGTCTGTGGCATGAGTGGCGTCTATCACTATTGCAATGTCGGGATGTATCCGGGCCGCAGCCGGCATTGCCCCCCTGAGCCCTATTTCTTCCTGGACCGTAGATACAAAGTATATGTCATATCCTGTGTCGCAACCGTGCAACTCACGCATTAAATCCAGAAGAATCATGCTTCCAATCTTGTTGTCGGCGGAACGGGTGGCAAAGTAATCGTCGCTCATTTGCACGCATTCGGTAGAAAAGGTTACCGGGTCACCTATGGAAACGCATTGCAGCGCGTGTTCTCTTGAACTGAAACCGAGGTCGAGCCAGGTGTCCTCAATGGAGAACGAAGCGCGCTCTTTTTCGTTCAGCAGATGTATGGGCTTGCGTCCCACAATTCCCAGGAACGAGTTGTCGCCATGATGGACTGCAAGTCTTGTGCCCGGCAGCAACATGAGGTCTATGCCGCCTATGGGGACCACATACAGCATGCCGTTCTCATCGATGTACTTTATCATAAAGCCCACCTCGTCTATGTGGGCGGTAATCATCACTCTCTTTTTGCCGTCGTTGCTCTTGTGGGCCACAATGTTCCCGAGCGTGTCGGAATAGATTTCGTCAACATACTTTTCCGCATGTTTCCTGAATAGTTCCTGCCCTTGTTTCTCGAACCCCGAGGGGGTAGGGATATCCAGGACTTCTTTCAAATAGAGTGCGCTATCTTTGTTGAAATGATTTTCCATAAGTCATTTAAAAGGAATAAAAGAGTTATCACCTAATACTTCTGCTGTCTTTTTCCATGTTCCGGGACATTGTGGCTGCACAAGGCACTCCTTGCAGGGCTTGAACCCGGCTCCGCCGTCTCCCTTGAGGTTGAAGCGTATCCTGTTGTCTGCCGGGTTCTCATATGGCAGGTAGAGTGCAGCCATCTCTTCCTCACTCTCATACTTCTGCAGGAAGGGCCAATAATAGGGGTCGATACAGCAGAACGGAGTGTTGAAAATCCTTACGGTTCTGTTCCTGCCGCGTTTTCTGTATTCAATTACCTTGTCCAAGGCCTCCTCAAGATAAGGCCTTGAAACGGAGAACGGTACTGCGCTGTCCTCCTCGTTAGTCAGTGCGGTTCCGGTGAGGTCTATGTTGCAAAGGACCCATGGGACATTGTCGGGGAATGTCTCATACAACCAATCGGTATATTCCGGGAGTCCTTTATATGTCCTGTTGTTGATTATGTGTTTTATGGTAACATTGACTCCCGCCCGAATAAGGTTTCTCACTCCAAGCAGTGATTTCCTGAAACTGCCCGGCACCGAAGTCACTCTGTCGTGCTCCTCCTCCATGAAACTATGAAAGGCTGTCGTCAGTTCGAAACCGCTTCCTGCAACCTCTATGAAACTCTCCAGGAATTCCTGGTTTGAGAATTTCAATGAATTCGACAGGATACCGAACTTCAGTCCTTTCCCTTTGATGTATGATATGAGATTTAGAATGTCCTTGTAGATTGTAGGCTCTCCGCCGGAAATAAGAACCATTTCTATTTTCTCCTGCTCTGTTGCCAGGTCTACGGCGCGGCACAGTTCTTCTATTGTCAGTTGTGTGTATTTCCGTGCGTTCAATGCGCAGGGGCAGAAAATGCATTTCTCATTGCATACATATGATGGTGAAACAAATAACGTTCTCATGGATATCATGATTTAACTATTTCTACAGCACTTTTTCAAATCTCTTCTCAAGCCAACAATATATTCTCAAGGATTGACAGTGTCTGCTTGCAGAACCTCGCGTCGGGTTTGTGTATGGTTCCGTATTTCCTTTCTGTATTTATGACGCAACCACCGCCGCAGATTCCCAATGCCGGGCACTTGCGGCACTCTTCCATATACAGGGGCGAGCGTTTCTGCCACTCCTTGTATTCCGGTGACAGTGCGGGGTTGAATTCTTCGTTGCAGATGTCGGTTATGAAATGTTTCTTGTCCATAATATGCTCATGGCAAATGCCTACAGCACCATCGGGTGCAATGGCAATCTGTCTGCCTCCGGCAGCGTTGCAGTCGAACAGGCATGGATGTTTCCTGTCGAACACCTGAAGGCGTCGGCCTGTCCTGTTCTCGGTTATTCCATGCCTCTTCAATTCAAAGTATGCCGATGATACAAACTCTGCGGCAGCATTGTCGTAGTCATTGTCAAGTTGTATGATGTCATTGTCTATGATTACGTTGAAACCGATATTGGTTGCTCCTGCAGTGTTTATGAAGTAATCAAGGACCTGGGATTTTCTTGCAATGGTCTGCGGAGTCAAGGTGCAGGCTACGTTCAGGTCAATGCCGGCCTCCTTGCACTTTCTGAAGTTTTTTGTGGCGAGTTCCCATGCGAGGGTCTTGAAGTCGGGGAATACCCTGTTTACCGAAGCCTCTCTGTCGCCATCGAGGGAAAATGTAAGTGTTATATCGTGTTTTTTGATGAAAGCAATGTCGCTGTCATCGAGCAATGTACCGTTGGTCACAACCAGCATTTTTGTCCTTTCCGGCAGAATCCCTTCGGCAATAAAAGCCGTTATCCTTTCTATTGCATGGTACAGTACTCTTTTATTGTGAAAAGGTTCTCCGCCATAGAAAATTATGCTTTTCCTTTCGTCAAACCTTTTTTTGTCAAGGTTTATCAGCCGCACAAAGAAATCAAGTCCTTTGTCGAACGTCTCGCCTGACATAATCCCTGCCTTGCTGTTCTTGACCTCGGATTGCCTCTCGAAACAATATCGGCATGCGAGATTGCAGTTCTTTGTCAAGAAGAAGTATGCTGTTGATATATATGGCTCCTGTATTTCACTCCTGCACTTCTGGAGCAGTTTCTCGTCATCCTCGTGCGAACAGATGAAACCGCCATCGGAAAGTATACCGTACATCTCTGAACCCGGTTCGAGGTCGATTCCTCTTTTCTCCATGTCTATTTCACAGTCACCTATGTGCACAGTTCCCATCTTGAGGGAGTGGTACAACATGTTCTTTCCGTTCCTGTGGAACAGATGTGCATATTCCGATAGTCTGTATTGGGCCATAATATAATATGTTTTCTTAAATTAAAGGATATGGGTATCCTGGGATACCCATATCCGGTTGATAGGGTTTTGCGAATCAGTTGCAGATTGCACCCCAGTTGTTCCAACCGTTGTTGATCCAAGACTCCCACGCACGGTTCTCGAACTTTGAAGCCAAAGAACAGTTGCTTGACTCGTTGTTTGAATCATACATAGCAGTGATGCTGGCTGCATTACCCTCGAGTTCGATACTTACCTCAGTACCCAACTTCTGTGAAAATACTTTTACAGTCTTCATAAGGATTAATATTAAATGGTTAAACAAATTCACATCTCTCCTTCCTGTTGTCCGGAGAGGATGTTTTTTTAAAATTCAATAAAAATGTTTGTTGCAGTTTCGGTGTGTGTTTTATCCCGCAACAATGCTTTTCAGCATTGACTCGTCATAATTGTTTCTGAAACTGCTCCATGTCCCGGGACAATGCCTGTTTAGCGCGCATTTCTCACAGGCCTTGAACAATGGGCCGCTGTCGCTGCTTACATCCCACATCAATTCACTGTCGGGAACCCTGTATGCCGTTACGTTCTCCTGTGTTGAACTCTCTATGAATCCCCAATAATAGGGGTCCAGCAGGCAAAGCGGGGTCGTAAGTACCTTCACATTCCGCTTGTGTCCCTGTTTCCTTTGTTCAATGACAATGTCAAGCGCCTGTTGCAGATAGGGGATTGAATCCCTGAAGTCTACTGCCACATTGCTCTTGTTTGAAGCGGCTGTGCCGTTTATGTCTATGTTGCATAACAACAGCGTGACGTTGTCCTTGAATACGGATGTTGCCCATTTGATGTATTCTGGCAAATCCTTGTATGTGTAGTTGACAATGTTGTTCTTTATTGACAACCTTACATTGTGCTTGAGCATGTTGGCAACCCCTTTCATGCTCCTCTCGAAACTTCCCTTGTGCTGTGTAAGGAAATCGTGCTTCTCGGGTATATGGCTGTGGAAGGCTACCGTTACATCAAGTTCCGGCCCGTCGATTATCGAGAACATGCGTTCCGCAAATGCCTCATCGGCAAGGCGCAGGGCATTTGTGAGCATGCTTATATTCACGTTGAGTCCCTTGATGAATTCCAGTATCCTGAAGAATTCGGGATGAATTGTAGGTTCGCCGCCCGACAGCAGTATGTTTTCCACACCCCGTTCCTCTATTGCCCGGCGTATTGTTGAACATATCTCGTCGTATGTCAGCGACGGTACGTTCACAGAACCCTCGGAACATGGGCAAAAGCGGCAATGTTCGTTGCATACATATCCTATTGCACAGTATAGTGTCTTCATGTCTGTCATCTGTTTAACTTGACTCTGCCTCTTGTCAATGACAATATTGAGTCTGGGTCGGTGAGAATAAGTCTTATCAATTCGGGATAGAGTGTCCTGTTTGCAACACACTCCTGGTTGTCGACACCCTCGACACACCCTTTCTTGTACTTTATGGCCGTTGTGCAGCCGCCTTTGCAGTAGAACCGGAATGGACAAGTATCACACTCTTCAATATGTTTCCTGTTGAAGAAGTCTCTGCATGACGACTTGGCTTGCGCTACAAGGGATATGAGGTCCTGCCTGTCATGTACCGAACCTATTGATTCTTCCTTGTAGTCGGTGACGTCGCACGGGAAAATCAGACCGTCCTGGTCAAAGGCAATCATCTTTGTTCCGCCCATGCAACCCCGTGAGGTGCATATGTTGGTTTTGCTCCTCACAAGAAGGTTCATCAACTTCTCCTGTACATTCAATTCGGTTATCCGGTATCCTCTCCTGTTCAGTTCAACCAGTTTGGCCAGTAGCGTCCTTTCGGCCGCTTCCACCTGCTCCTGTGTCAGGCATAGTCCCGCGTCTTTCATTACCGGATTGTCCTTTACCAGGTTCAGTTTGAAACATGGTGCCTTGACTTCTGTTGCAAGGAACTCTATTATCTCTTCAAGATAGGGGAAACTTCTGCTTGTAAGCACCGTTACAACACCGAAGTTCTTCAGTTTCTCATTCTTCTCGAGAATTCTCACACCCCGCATCATCTTATCAAATGACGGTTTGCCGCTCATCAATGGCCGGTGCATGTTCTGTACAGTCTCAATGCCGTCAATGCTTATGCCCAGGCGAATATTCCTTGCCGCGCACTCCCTGGCCAACTCCTCGGTTATGAGGCTTGCATTGGTCTCAATGGAAATCAACGGGTATAATCCGGCCTGCTTGAACATATCGTCCATCCTCTTTATCTTGTCGAACGCTATGAGCGGTTCCCCTCCCCAAGGCTGCACGCAGAAGTCGGTAATCCTGTATTTGGTACAATAATCTATGATATAGTTGATTATGGCGTCAAGGTTCTCGTCGGAAATGGTGCGCACTTTCTCTTCAAGGTGTCTGAAACAGTATATGCAACGGAAATTGCATGCCTGTGTCAAATCGAATATGAAGAATGTGGGCTGTACCTTCTCGCTTGTCTGACACTGCATGCAGGCGCTGTTCTCAATCAGACCCCTCTGTATCAGTTTGAACGCAAGTGCGTCGTCAATCTTCTTTGTTTCCACTTGCTCATACAACTCCTGCGAGAGTATGATTGAACATCCGTTTTCCGGGTTCAACAGGAACCCGTTCCTGCCGCTATTGTCCTTGAAAAGGTAACCTCCGGCAAAACGGCCGGTATTGTCGCCGGCGTCAAATGGGTTTATGTGTGTACAATCTATCGTGTTCATTCAATAACTTTCTTTTGTGCCAATAATGTATATACCGACTCCGGGTCTTTGTCAAAACATTCTTTGATAAGGGCATGTATGTCGTGACATCCCTTTTCCAGTTCTTTTACAAACCGTGCGGCTGCCTCGTCGCTTATGGCGCTTGCCAGCAGCAGGGAGTCGAACAGCGTGTTGTAGAACATTATATCCCGTCCGTTTACGGAATATTCCACGTGCTGCGACAGGTAATAGAGACCTATGTTCTCTTTGTTGAAAAAATTGGAATATAAGATGTTTCGCATAGTAAATCTGAATAGTCTGTTTAAATGTTTTTGCTGCACAACCCGTTGCATGCATGCTCGCAGGTCTGTGATACGGGTAAGGTCACGAGTCCCGTTGTCCTTATGTTCCCCAGCCGTTTTCCGTCGCAATATATAATATCTCCGTTTTCGGTAATCCTTATGTATCTTGAACCGTCGAAACAGCGTGTACCTTTAATCCCTTTTGTGTCGAAATTCCACCAGTTGTCAATGCTGACATTGTTTTCGCACGCAATCCTGAACTTGTCACGTTCGTCGGGAGACATCTTCTCTATTGCCGAGTCTACGAGTTCCTTCATTATACTGTTCTGCCTGTCATCATACGATTCCGGGTATCTTTGCCCCTGTTCTGTCCCACGCATGAGTTTCGGTAACAGTATTATTCCATGGTTCTGATACTCCTTTATGAACTCTGTAATCTCTTCAAATTTGCCGGGAATCATTACCACTGTCGAATAGACAAAGAAACCTGCTTCCATCAACTTCCTGTAATGTCGCATGAACGGTTCCATGTGCTGTTTCCTGTAAGGATAATGCACGCTGGCGTTTATGAACAGGAAATTGTCGGGGCTCACTTGCTCTATGAATCTCTCTACGGGCAAAGTGAGATTGGTGTTCATGCTTATGTAATGTCCTTTCTGCTCAAGTCTGTTGCATAAGGCATGAATCTCCGGCACCAGAAAAGGCTCGCCGCCGGTCAAATGGAACAATACAGGTTCATTGACTTTGTCAATGAATGAAAAGTCAACCGGAGTGCATTCGACCTTTCTTGTATCGGCATTCTGCAGGCAATAGTAACAGTTGAGGTTGCACCTCTCTGTCAATATCCAGTCGACTACGGTTGTTACCATTCTCGCTATCGGGTTTTAAGTGTATCGTCTATCGTGTTGCGGGAATGTCATCCGTGTCTGTAAAAATTACCAGACTGTGTTTTCCCAATTTTGCAAATATAGAACTATGCTCTGTATTTTACCTCCCCTCATTGTTAATTTATGTTAATAGAGCGTGGAAGTTTGTAACAATTTATGCTACAAAGGCGCAAAATGCATGTTGTTGATTGATAAACGATTTGTCAGGTGTTGAATGTTTTTCAACACTTTTGCGAATAATGAATTGTAAAAAAAAGGGACCGAAGTCCCTTTTTAAATAGTGTCAGGTTATTTTATCAGAACCTTTTTACCGTCGATAATGTAGATGCCTTTGTCGGGCTTTTCTACCTTGCGGCCATGCAGGTCGTAGATGGCTTTCTCTTTGACAATGCCGTCTTGCGTCTCTTCTATTCCCGTGATATCTTTCTTGGGTATCGAGAATGCTCCTTTGGTTATGGTTTCAATGGAGAAGTTCTTGTACACAATGGTATAGTCGGCGCCATGGGTGTTCTCTTCGTAAAGGAAAGCGATTGTCGAGTCTTTCCGGAAACACATTGTAGAGTATGCCGATGGCAGGTACGATACCTGATAACGACCGTCCCAATCCTTTGCGAAGTTGGCGGGAGTGTTGTAGTCGCTTTCGCCGGCAAGTTCCTTGTAGTAGATTCCCACGTTGCTGCGTCCGCCGCCCAACGGTAGTGACTGCAATGCGAGCCATGTGTCGGCACCGTCCTCGTTGCGCACCACGGGAAATATCATAATTTCGCCGTTTGTAGAGTTGTCCTTTGCTACAACACCGTTGACACTGCTGTTTGATGTGGCATGTGTACCCCATGAACCTAATGCTTTTTGAGGGTCGGTGAAGGAGAATATGTTGAAGTGGCGTCCGCCATTGCAACGTGAACTTATCACTACATTGCCGTTTGGCAGTTCTTCAACTTTGGGCTCGTCGGCACCGTTGGGTATCGGGGCTGTGTTTGTGCCGCCAAGCACATCCCATGTGCCACCGAAATCATCACTGTATAGCACAAAGTTTGTATATGTGGCATTCCTGTTCTTCAAGAGTACTGCACAGTAAAGGCGGTAGTAACCGTTTACCTTTACATAGCGGCTCTGGTGAATCTTGCCCGAACCTACGAACATTGACATGACAGGCCCGTGTGAACTTCCGTCCCATTTCGAGTATATCGGTTCGGCAATGTCAACAGGTCCGCTCCATGTGGCGCCGTTGTCCTCGCTGTAGAACCGCGTAATGTTCTGGTGGTTGTTGCGTGTGCCGTTCTGGAACGAAACGTTGCCGGCGCAACTGAGTACAAGCACGCGGCTGCTTTCGCGGTCGGCTACAATGCAGGGGTCGCCGAAGCCCACATGCATGAAGTCAGGCGAGTCTGCACCCTTTCCCTCTATTATGGCGAACCGGTTGCCCCATGTGGCACCGTTGTCCTTGCTTATGCGTGCCAGCAGGTCTATGCGCCCGTTCTTGACCACGCCAATGTCGGCGCCGCTGTGCCGGTAGTCGGCAACTGCAATCAGGTCGCCGTTGTTTGCCATGGCAATGGCGGGAATGCGGTAAGGAATACCTCCTTTTTCTGTCACAAAGATTTCCTGTGACTCCTCGGCAGCGGCACCGCGTGCAATGGTTGCATAGAAATCCATGGTGTTGGCAAACATGTTGCTTCCCGATGTCACGGTGAACGAGAGTGAATTTTCCTTCTGGTTGCTCACCTTGACACTCTGTGCTGTTGC
This sequence comes from Bacteroidaceae bacterium, assembly GCA_017408685.1. Lineage (GTDB taxonomy): Bacteria > Bacteroidota > Bacteroidia > Bacteroidales > Bacteroidaceae > HGM04593. The sequence continues at coordinate 14,885 of JAFQUE010000006.1, forward strand.
CTGGCTCGCGGTCACTCCATTCATGCCGGCAGGTGTTACGGTTACATCGCTTGTTCCCGAACTCTTGAAACTGAAACGGTAACCGGCAATGCAGTAACCTTCGTCGGCGCTGATATTGTATGTTGCGGTATGCACTCCATTCACCTTGGCCGAGGCAAGGCATGTAAAGAGTTGTATGTCACCGTCGGCGTTGTAACTTGCCATGTTGTTGCGTGCCTTTGATTCGGAAAGGTTTATGTGTGGAGTTGCGGTCGATTGCCAGGTCGACGCCCATGTCTTTTCCTTGTTGCTCGAGGTCCAGTCACCGCTGCCGGTGTTTACCGGGTACTCGATCTGTGCAAAGCGCACGTTCAGGGTTGAACCTGCGTCGGCACCTTCATCCCAGAATGCAAGCCTGTTGTCACGGTTGTTGACTTTGTTGGCAGGGAATCCTTTTTCATGCATGTAAAAGTAGGTTTCGCCATTGCCAAGGTCACTTGACGGGGTGAACTGCCAAAGGTCGGTATAACCTGCAAGGATGTTCGTGGTTTCCAGCAGAACCGGGTATGAGTTGCTGCCGGTGGTTCCGGTCATGGCAGTAGGTGCTGCAAGCACTCTGGTGGTACCTGCCTGTTTGTTGTAGAGTCTGTAGCCGGTAGTGTTGTTGCCTACAAAAGCCCACAACTGGCTGTCGTCGGTGGCGTCGGAAAGAACGTCGTCAAGTGCAATGTAATCGGCACTCCTGTTGTCGTCAATTACGAATCCGCTGGCGGCAATCTGCATGGTATACCAAACGGTACCCTGCGCGAACTTGCCGTCAACAATTCTTGTCGGAGTGAACAACTGCTCCGCTTCGCCTTGCTGCGGGTCGGTTACCTCAAGCATGAAATCTACAATGTGCCCGCCGTTTGCCATGAAGTCTCCGAATTTGCCGTCTTGGTCGCCGTTGGGGTCAATGTTGCACCAATCGAGTTTCACGCGCACGCGGTACGTACCTTTCTGTCTTGGTATTATAAATTGCGGCAATGCAACCGTGCTGCGGTCATTGCCGGTGATTGTGGCACCTGTGCTGTTCTTGCCGTTCTCGTCGCTCGACGCACCGTTGTTGTAGAACGAATAACTCACAAGGTCACCGGTAGGGGTGTAACCGTCTGAGGCAATTCCTGCCGTGAAGCCGTTATTGTCGCTGTCGATATAAACATAACTATTTATCCAACTTCCTGTTATGTCTGTAACCAGCGTTACAAAGTCGCCCGCGCCGGCCATCATCACCACGTTGCTTTTGTCTACATAGCATTGCGAGAAATCGCTCCTGTTTATGTTCAGGGTGTTTATGGCATGGTCGGGGTACGATGTGCTTGTAAGGGTAATGGAGTTGATGCCGCGGCCACTATCTGTTCTTGCTCCTGTGAATCCGGGGGTGTAATCGATGTCGGCCAAGACTGATAAAGGAATGCATAAGGCCAATATGAGTACAATGCTCTTCACTCTTTTCATGGTTGCAATATGATACTGTTTAATTTCATACGAGGGGCATGCTGTGCTGCACACCCCTCGCTGTCGCTCTTGTCAGAAGCGTTTAATGTTGTCGCTTACTTCTTCACAGGAGTAATCCTGAGTTTGTAGTTCATCTCCTTCTCGGGGACGCAATACTCGGGCATTGTGCCGACATCGTATCCGCATGATGCGTTACCTATTCCGCGCAGCCATGCGTCGAAGTGAACCACTGTGTATGGGCGCTTGGTCATTTCCCAGTAGTGTCCTGCTCTCATGAGGTCCTCATCGGTGTAGGGGAGTGCCGAGAAACTTACATTGCCCTCTGTCGCAATTTTCACACCATTGCCGTTGTTGTCGGTGAATGTAACCTCGCGCAAGCCCTCGCGGCTACCGCTGCTCTGTGGCTTCACGTATGGGTCGGCCATTGTGTCGACTGTTGTCTTGTAACGGCCTACGACAACACCGTCCTTGCGGTCTACACTGTTTTCCCATGGACCCAATGCGTAGTAGTTGACGTTCTTGAGAGTAGAGTCAAGACCGCAGATAAGTCCTGCACGGCGCAGGTTGCCATGCTTGGGCACGAAAGTCGCCTCAACGTCAACAATGCCCTGTGGGTAGATTGTGTAGTCGATTCTTGTGTCGCAGATAGAGCCCTTGCGCACTGTCTTCACAACTGTATTGCCGTTCTCCTCAACAACGGTAATCTCACCGTTCGCCTCAAGACCGTCATTAGTCTGTGCGTGCTCCCTGCCTGAATCCGGACCATAGTAGTCGTAGCCCTGACGGTCGTTCTCAATCCAGCGGTGGTTGCTGTAGATGAAACCCTGGCCGTTGGTGAGGATATCCTTGCCGTTGAATGCAAGCGCTGTCAATTGTGCTGTATTTGCGTCGAACTTCAACTGCACCTTCTCGTTGCCTATGATTGTCTCGTGGAGTGATGATGTTGCAACGAGTGCGTCGCCCTTGCTCTTTACTGCAGCAAGCGGAGCGCGCTCGGCAAGCGTGAACTGCTGCAATGCAACCTCATGGCCTGCAGGTGCCCACAACTGTGCATTGCGGTGTACAAGGCGCACGGTAATGAGCAGTTCGTCGCCCTTCTTCACGGCCTTGTTTATGTTGGCCTTCTTAACCGAGAGCCATACCTTGCCGCTCTCATAAGTCTCGGCATGCGGTGCTCTTGTGCGGCCGGTATATACAACCTTGCCGTTCTTCACAATGTCATATACAACATCGAACTCGTTCAGGTTCGTGAAGTTGTACTTGTTCTTTATTGCTATTGTAACAATACCGTACTCTGTGTTTACTTCGGGCATTGTGAACTCTACGAACTGGTGAGCGGCCTTCACCTCCTTGAGTTTGCCTCCCTCCTGACGCAACGGGGAAACAACGCCGTTTGAGCAGAAGTTGCCCTGGTGCTTGCCCGGGTAGTCATATCCTGTGTGTATGCGGAATATGCTGTCCTTCATCTCCTGCGGGTCGTAGATTGCCTGGTCTACCCAGTCCCAAATGCAACCGCCAATGCAAGAGTTTGAAGCCTCAATCTTCTGCCAGTACTCCTTGAGGTTACCTATTGCGTTGCCCATTGAGTGTGCATACTCGCAAATGAACATAGGTTTGTCAAGGTCGTTGGTGTTCTTGTTCATCCATGCCTGGCCGGGGTACATCTTTGAATAGAAGTCGCTGAAACGTCCGCCGCCGTAGTCGCCGTTTGAACGTGTGCCTTCATAGTGTACAGGGCGGTTGTCAAGGCGCTTTGCCTCGTCGTAGCATGGACCGAAGTTGTTACCGTTGCCGGCCTCGTTGCCAAGGCTCCACATTACAACGCTGGCGTGGTTGCGGTCGCGCAGTACCATGCGGTTAATGCGGTCTACGAATGCGGGAATCCATGATTCGCGGTCCGAAATTGTCTGGTTTGCATGGTCCTCAAGGTCGGCCTCGTCGCAGCAGTAGAGACCATAGTGGTCGAACATGGCATACATCTTTGCCGCGTTGGGATAGTGGCTGGTACGTATGGTGTTGATGTTGTTCTGCTTCATGAGCAACACATCCTTGAGCATTGACTCTGTTGTTACGGCACGGCCTCTTACAGGGTCGGTGTCGTGACGGTTCACACCCTTGAAGAATACTCTCTGTCCGTTGATGTAGACGAGTGAGTTCTTTATCTCAATCTTGCGCACACCATGCTTTGTGGAGAATGCTAGTTCCTCGTTGCCGTTCTCGTCCAACTGTGTAATGCGTATGGTGTAGAGGTTGGGCTTTTCGGCACTCCACAACTCTACATTGTCAACGGTGAACTTGATGTCGCCGCTGAGTGTGGCAATCTTGGCCGCGGTGTTCATTGTCACGGTATCGCATGCAACAAGTTTTCCGGCCGGGTCATAGATTGCGGCCTTTACGCTCTTCTTGCCGGGGATAAAGTCGCGGTTGTCAATCTCGAAGTTCACGTTTATATCGGCGCTGAACATGTCGTTGGATAGTTTGCTGGTGATGTAGTGGTCACGTACAGCAGTCTTCGGCACATTGTAGAGGTAAACATCGCGGAAGATACCGCTCATGCGGAACATGTCCTGACACTCAAGATATGAACCGTCGCACCAGCGGAACACCTGTACGGCAAGTCTGTTCTCGCCCTTCTTCAGGTAGTTGGTGAGGTCGAACTCGGCAACGTTGTTCGAACCCTGTGTATAACCCACATACTCGCCGTTGAGCCACACGAATGCTGCAGAATAGATACCGCCAAAGTGGATGAATGTGCGGCGGCCGTCCCAGTTTGCGGGGACGGTGAATGTGTGAACGTATGAACCTACAGGGTTAATGCCATAGTTCTTGCCACCGTCATTGTATCCCGGGCGTGCCTTGATGAACGGAGGTGTGTTTGAGTGCGGGTACTCCACGTTGTTGTAGATGGGCTTGTCATATCCCTGCATTTCCCAGTTCGAGGGTACAGGAATCTCGTCCCAACCGCTCACGTCAAAACCCTCCTCGAAGAATGTCAGCGGACGCAGTGAAGGCTCGCTCACAAGGTTGAACTTCCAGTTGCCGTTGAGGCTCTGGTAACGAGCGTTTACCGGCTCGGTCCATGGTGTTGCATAGTATGCAGCGTCGGCAAGCATTTCGGCCTCGTTGTTGTAAGGCATGTATGTTGCAACGCCGCGCTCCTTGTTCTCGGCAAACACAGTCTCGTCCTCCCACTTCGGAGAAGCAATCCTTGGTTTCTCTACCTCCTCGAAGGTGAACCATGCTGTGCTGTCGGCAGCGTTTTTCTCTACCAGTGACATGCGACCTTCCTTTAATGCATACATGCCATCCTTCCCGGCAGATACAATAATGTATGTTCCTACTCTGCCTTCAACCGGTTCAAAATGGAATTTTGCATTGTTCCAAATGCCGGCAACGGCAGGCCACTGCAACAGGTAATCAATGCTTGCATTGCCGCCGCCATCGTCAAAGTGCTGTCCGTAGAAAGCGTTCTCCACTGCAAATGTGGTGAGGTCAATGGTCTTTATGTTCCAATATTGTCCGCGGTTGTTCTCGCTTACATCCTCGGCAACTATGCGTGCATTGTTCTCGCCGGAGTCGTTGTTGCCAAGAACCTTGCCGGGTTCGCCTACCGATTTAATGCGGTAGGTAAGGTTGTCGTCAAAGCCTGCATATTTTGAAACCTCGAAACGGAACTGTGCAGCCTTGTGCTTGAGGGCAACCTCCTTCTTTACAACAACAAGAGCACCTCCCTGACCTTTTGCCAAGGCAAGTTCGGGGCTGTTGGTCGGGATGAGCAAACCGTTCTCATACTTCCACAGCTGGGCCTCATCGGAACCGTTGTTCTCTCCAAGTTCAACCTTGCTGCCGTTGAGGCGCAGTGCATTGCCGGTGACGGGGTTGATGATACGCCAACTGCCCGAAAGTTCCGAAACCTTCCAGTATTGTGCCGCATTGCTCTCCTCAAAATCGGTGAGGCCCACAGCCTTGTCCTGTTTCTCATATACCACATTGCCGCTCTTGCCCGCAGCATAAAGGTGGTACAGTTTGCCTTTTTCAAATAAAGCCTGCGCGTTTGTGCCAGCAACGCACACAAGTGCCATGAGCATTAACGCCATGCTTCTCCTAAAAGTGTTGATAGACATAGTGTTTTGTTTTTTATGGTTATTTATAAAATTAATTCTGTAGCGTGCGCGCATGTAGGTACGCACCATTTCACAAATATACGCAATATTTTTGAATGTTACCCAACAATAGTGGAAAATGATAGGATGACAAGGCGAAGAACTGCGATAAGAACCTGTGGCAGTGTCATACTTTTACCACAAGAATATCCTCCCAGCAAGTGGTGTACTGCGGCGACAGGTGCTCGCGGTTGGTGTGGTCGGCAACAGTGCCCTGCGAAACGAGTCTCACACTTTCGCGCCCCTGCTCGGCATTTATGCGGTCTATTGCTTGCATTAGTGCCTTGTGCTTGGGGCGGTCAACCTCGTCAAAGAGTGAAGTCTGTACCGCTGTTGCGGGAGTAATGCGGCTAAGGCGCACGCCGCTTTTCTTGTAACCGAATCCGGGGCGGTAAATGCGCTTTAGTGCGGCTGTAGCTGCCTTTGCAATCTCCAGAGTGCTGTCGGTGGCTGTGGGGAACAGAATCTGTTCGCATTCGTAGTGCTGTGGATGGTCCTCGCGGTGGCGGTTGGTGAGTATGAACACCTGCATTTCCTGTGCAACGCATTTCTGTTTGCGCAGTTTCTCGGCAGCAATGCCGGCAAAGGTTGTTATTGTTTCGTGCAGGTCGTCAAGGTTGTGCAGTTCCTTTGAGAATGAACGTGATACCATTATGGATTGCTTGTCGGCAGTCTCGTGGCTGAATTCAATGCAAGGCGTGCCTTTCAGTTCCAGCCATGTGTGTTTGCCGGTGATGTTCATACGGTTGTCAATCCACTCCTCGGACAGGTCGCAGAATTGTGCGGCGGTGCTTATGCGGCAGTCGTGCAGCATTTTTGCCTGTCTTCGTCCTATGCCCCAGATATCTTCAACCGGAAACTTCTCCAGCACTTTGCGTATATCTTCGGGGCGGTGCATAAGGCACGCGCTGTTCAGTTTGGGGTATTTCTTGCATAGTTTGCTCGCGACTTTGGCGAGTGTCTTGGTGTGTGACATGCCTATGCTCACAGGAATGCCTGTATTGCGCCTGACAATGCGCGCGACATCCTCTCCCAGTTGTTTCAGACGTTCAACCGGGTAACCTTCCAACAGCAGGAAAGCCTCGTCTATGGAGTAGATTTCTATTGCCGGTATATGCTGCTTGAGGGTTGTCATTACCCTGTGCGACATGTCCCCGTATAACTGGTAGTTGCTCGAGCGCACAGCGACATTGTTCCTTTGCATGAAGTCGTGGACCTGATAGAGCGGTTGCCCCATTTTTATTCCCAGTGCCTTGGCCTCGTTGCTGCGCGATATTATGCAACCGTCGTTGTTGCTGAGTACAACAACAGGCCGTCCCTCGAGCGATGGGTCAAATACCCTTTCGCACGAAACGAAGAAATTATTGCAGTCACAAAGTCCGAACATATACAAACGGAAAGTGGAAAACTGAAAGTTTTCATCTTTCATCTCCCCATTACACCTTCTTTATAATATAAGTCACTATTCCCCAAATGCAGAAACTGTTGTCGGCTGTTACTTTTATTGGCTTGAATTCTTTGTTTGCGGGAACGAGCAGTCCATGGTCCTTGTGCTTCTCGAAACGTTTAAGAGTGAATTCCCCGTCGATGTAGCACACTGCAAGGCAACCGTCAAACGGTTCTATGCTTTTGTCAATTACAAGCAGGTCGCCGTCGTTTATTCCCTCGTCAATCATTGACAAACCGCTTACTCGGGCATAGAATGTGCTTGCGGGGTTCTTTATCAACTCCTTGTTAAGGTCAAGACTCAATGACGCGTAATCCTCGGCCGGCGAAGGGAATCCTGCCGCCACACGCTCGCCCGATAGCGGCAGTTCAATGCCGCTGTTGTCATCGGGGGTGAAGATGTCAATGCTGTCGCTCATGTATACAAACTCAATATTTACCTGTTCAACAAAAAACGGACAATGTGTTCTATAAGTTCGTCTTTTATGGGCAATGCGGGACTCTTGTATGTTTCAAGTTGGGTGAGCATGTCGTTGCTTTCGCAATGCTTCAATACATGGTTCATGTTCCCTATTATATGGTACGATGAGAATATGCGCGCCGCCAACAACTTCTCGGCCTCTTTCACGTTCACTTGAATGTCCCTGTCGCCCTGAAGAATGAGGACCGGAATCTTCAGTTCGGCAATCTCCCGGGCCGGGTTGTATCGGAACCACGAGATGAGGTAGGGTTGTATGCTCTTGCGGTAAAGTGCCGCAAGGTAATTGGGTACATTCTCTACCGTGCGCCCCAGCAACAGTTCCTTGTTTATCTCTGCGGCCTCACGCTGCACCTGCTCGGGTTGTGCGCTCAATTGCTCTTCAATAATCTCATGTGCCGGTCGACCGCAACCGGCAATTGAAATGTATGCCTTGACTGCATTGCTCTTGCGAGCTGCTACCATGCCAATGAGCGAACCTTCGCTGTGCCCCGCAATGGCGATTGTACTGAACCGCTTGTCGTTTGCAAAAAGGTCGGCCCATGCCGCTGCGTCATCGATGTAGTGCTCAAAGCGCAACTCCTCCTCGCTTGCTGCTGCCGCCCGGCTCTTGCCAATTCCCCGCTTGTCATACCGCAGGCTCGCAATGCCATTGGCAGCAAGCCCCTCGGCAAGCATTTTCAGCGAATTGTTCTGCAGTTCGCTTCCCAGGGTGTTGCCGTTCATGTCGGTTGGACCGCTGCCGGCAATGATGATTACAAGCGGGCAGGGTTGCTCCACGTCGGGCATGAGCAGTACGCCTTGGATGTCCCCTGTTGCGGTAGGGAGTATAATATTTTTCTCAACAGCCTGAGCGGTTGAGAAAAATATAAGGGTAAGTATGGTAAAGAGTACTTTTCTCATTATGATGTATGCTTTATCCCATCTTTCCGCCCATCTTGCTGCCGAACTTGCCGCCGGTCTTTGCGCCGCCGCTGCTCTGTGCCGCAAAAATGTTCTCGCCATAGTTCACAGCCTTAAAACCTGCGTCCTGCTTGCGGCGGAAGGCTATCTCAATGAGGCGGTCGATGAGTGCAGTGAAGTTCATGCCGCTGTACTCCCAAAGGTAGAACGAGAGTGAACCGGGGATTGTGTTTATCTCGTTCACGAATATTTCTCCGGTAGCCTCGTCTATTATAAAATCGATACGTGCAACGCCGTCGCATGAAAGGGCGCGGAAAGTATCGCAAGCAGCCTTCTGAATGAAGTCAGTGCTCTCCTTTGGCAGGTTGGCGGGGATTTCGCGCACTGTAGACTGCATGCCTTGTGACTGCTTGCCGCCACTGTTCATGTATTTGTCCTGGTAGGAAAGAATCTCGCCGCTGCGCACGGGAACCTCGCAAACCGAAGCCTCGCACTCGTAATAGTTTCCAAGCACTGCGCAGTTCACCTCCTTGAGTTTCTGCACATACTTTTCAATGATTATGCGGCTTGTGAATGATATTGCATAATCCACGGCGTCAAGGAACTCCTCGCGGTTGTGCGCAGCACGTATACCCACGCTGGAACCGCTGTTGGCAGGTTTCACAATCACGGGGTAACCGAGTCTCTTTTCAACGGCAGCAACTGTTTCCTCCTGTCTGTCGGCCCACTCCTTGTCGCTGAACCAGCAGTAATCAATCACGGGAATACCGCACTCCTTCAGAATCATCTTCATGGTAATCTTGTCCATGCCGTTTGCCGAAGCCAATGTGTTGCAGCCTGTATATGGAATGCCGCTGAACTCCATAACTCCCTGGAATGTGCCGTCCTCGCAGTTGGTGCCGTGAAGCGCCGGCATAATTACATCGAGCCTTGTTACAACATCCTTCTGGAACAACCCCTTTTTGGTGCGGTAGAGGTTGGTGTCGCCGTATATGGGTTTCATGTAGACCTCTTCGCACAGGCTTGCGAGTTTCTTCATGTCGCGGTAGTTCGCTACATTGAAAAGTGCCTCACCTGTGTACCACTTACCTTCTTTTGTTATGTATATGGGGGTAATGTCATATTTCTCCCTGTCCATCGCTGCCATTGCCTGGTTTGCGGTGATTACTGAAATCTCATTCTCGACGGAGCGTCCGCCGAATACTACTCCTACGTTGGTCTTCATTTTATAGTTAAGGGTTAATAAGGGTTACTAAAGTAATTAAGGGTCAAAAGGGCTCGTCTATAATACCCCTTCCAATTTATTTAAAATTGTCAGGTAAATCATTGGCTCGCTTTGCTTTTCGCGACCCGCACGGCATGAACTACGTCCACGCTTCGTGCGACCAACCGCTGCAAAGTTCGTCTATAATACCCCTTCCAATTTATTTAAAATTGTCAGGTAAATCATTTTCATAAAGTACCACATCGCCGGGGCGCAGAATCTGCGCCAGTTGCCGGTGGGCGTGGTTCAGCGAGTCGGCAAGGAAATACTTCTCTGCAGGCATGCAGCCCTCTTCAATGCCGCTCTTTATGGCCTCGCGGTTAACTGCATTCACTATTATGGCATAGTCGCAACTCACGGCAATTGTGCGCCCGAGTTCCATGTTGGCCGCGGCCTGGCGTGCGCCCATTTCTACAAATCCGGGGGTGATGACAATGCGTTTGTTGCCCTCGCCCACGGCAAAGTTCTTCAACACCTCGAGGCTCATCTTTGCTCCCTGCGGGTTGGAGTTGTAGGCGTCATCAAGCACTGTTATGCCGTTCGCTACTTTCATTGACAAGCGGTGCTCAACGGGTTGCAGTCGCGCAATGGCATTCTTCTGCTTGTTTGCGGGCACGCCCAGGTGGTCGGCTACGGCAATGGAGGCCAGAATGTTTAGCAGGTTGCCCGCTCCAAGCAGGCGGCTGCTGTACTGCTCGTTGCCAAGGGTGAACGATACGCCACCGGCACCGTAAACAACATCCTTTGCCTTGTAATCACCTTCGCCTTCAACAGCATATTTTGTTATCCTGCAACGACTTGTTATGCCATTGTAGTTCTTTATGTATTCCGAATCTATGTTTATCACTCCAAGACCGTCGGCCGGCAGTGAGTTTATAAGTTCGAACTTGGTGTCCTGTATATTCTCTACACTCTTGAATGTCTCGAGGTGCATTTCACCCACCGCCGTAACAATGCCTATCGTGGGGTGCACAAGGTCGCATATCTCCTTTATGTCATTCTTCTGTTTTGCGCCCATTTCCACAATGAACACCTGATGATAGGGGCGCAAATGCTCACGTATTGTTCTTATTACGCCAAGCAGGGTGTTGAAGTTGCCCGGGGTCACAAGCACATTATATTTTTCAGCAAGCACGCTTGCAAGGTAGTTCTTTGTGCTTGTCTTGCCGAAACTGCCTGTCACGCCAATTACAATGAGTCCTTTGTGGCTCTCGATTATGCGCTTGGCGTCGTTGTAATAGTGGCGGTTTATGGCCTTTTCAATGGGAGTATTCACCATGTTGGCAAGCAACATAATAAAGTTGGACAGCAGCAACTCTGCTCCAATGATAACCGGTGCCCATTTCCCGGCGAAAAGCAGTGACAAAGCGGTTATCGCGGCAAAGAGTATGATGTTTGTCGCAAACAGTCTTTTTACACGCATTGTGTACACAAGCGGTGTCTTGAACTTCTCGCCCAAGGAGTATATCCATGCACCTATGGTTACGCCGGTTGCAAACCCCACACCCAAATAGTTCGGGAAAAGTGCCGGCACAAGCATAAGTAGCGCAAGAACTCTATACTTTGAAACAATGTTCCCCGGAACCAACCAACGGGAATAACGGTTGTAGCGGTAGGAACTCAACTGGAACATGTGTATGTCGTACCTTGCTATCATTACAAAGAATGCAACGGCAACGGTGGTGTAAATTATAATGGTTCCCATGGTCGGTTATTTGATGTTAAAGAAATTCTTCATTACAGCGGTGAACAACCCGGGGTTTTCAAGGAACGAGAAGTGTCCTGTGCCGTGTGCAATCACAAGCCCTGCGTCGGGGATGAGTCTCTCCATTGTCTTTGCGTCGCTCAACGGTGTGGCTGTGTCCATGTTGCCCCAGAAGAGCAGGGTGGGGGCCTTTATGCTTGGCATGAGGTGAGTTAGGTCTTCGTTCACTACCTTCGAGAGTATCGCACGCATCATGGGCGAGGCGTTGTTGTAGTCGCTCGAACCTGCACCCTTGCGTCGCTTGTCGATAATTGCTTGTGCCTTCTCCTTTGGCAGGAATGTGTTGCACAGCCACTTCATTGCCTTGAATGTGTACACTTTCCAATAGTACTTCAGCGGGCGCTTGGGTTTTATTCCGGCTGCGTCCACCAGCACCACGCGGCTAACCTCGTTGCGCGAGGCGAATACAATGCTTACCCTGCCGCCAAAAGAGTGCCCCATGAGTGCAGGTCTTTCAATCCCGTTCTCCTTTACAAAAGCCTCCACCATGCGGGTGTACTCCTCTACACCCCACACTTCAGTGGGCTCGTCCGACGCCCCGAACCCCGGGAAATCGAAACTGTATGTCTTGTAGGTTGTTGCAAGCACGGCCTGTATGTTCTTGAATATCTCGCCCGTGCAGCCCCAACCGTGGAGCAGAAGGATTGGCTCGCCCTCTCCCGCAACGGTTATGTTCACATTTATGTTGTTGTAACGGAAAGTCATTTCCTCTTTAAAATATAATTTCATGCGAAGATAGTGAATTCTGCCATAATATTCCCGATAGTCGGTGAGGAAATGTTGGCATGTCGTACAAAAATTCTCCGCCCTCGTTCAAAGGCGGAGAATTCTTGTGTAGTCTGTATCCTTTCAGAACCTGATTGTGTTCAGGTGTTTGTCTACAATCACGCCGTCAACAGCCTTGATGTTGAACTTTACATTCTTTTTGGACTTCATGGTAACCTTCACAAGTTCGATGTCGCCGTTTAACGTGTCCTGGTTGCCCTCATTAATGAAGGTCGGATATACAACGGTCTCGCCGTTGGTGTGCAGGCGGTTCTTGCTGTAGTTTGCCATGCTGCCTGTGCCAATAGTTTCAATTCCTACATAGTCATATTCGGCAGGGTCGTATGGGAGTGCAATGCCGAACGCGTTGACGTTTGCAAGGTCCCGGCCGCTTATTGTGATTACAACCTCCTCGCCCGCCTTGTAGTTCTTCTTGTCGGCAGCAACGGTTATTGTGCCGGCAACAGTGTTATCCGCTTTCTCGTACACGCCATCGCCAATACGTGTGGCAGCAACAGAGATATCCGCTGCGTCAATGCGGCCGTTCTCGTTCACGTCGCCAATGCTTACGTAGTCGAAATCACTGTCTCCCTTGCGCAAACCGTTGTAGTTGAGGTAAGATGTCAGGTCGTTTTCATCAACCTTCTTGTCCTTGTTGATATCGCCGGATAGGTATGTTTCGCTGCCTGGGAACTTGAAAATATACATTTCGCGACCTGAACCGAAGTTGCCTACAGCCTCCGTGACGCTTATCTTTATGTAACGCGCCTTGGGGTTGTCATCGAAAGTGAATACCTTGGTGTCGGGTGTGCGTGCCCACTCAAATGCTACCGGTTCGCTCCATGTCTCTTTGTTTGTGCTGTAGCAGATGGTGGCTTTTGTGATGGTGCCGTTGCTTGCGTCCTCGCGGCCAAGGTAGTGTATTTTGTCGAGTGTCGATAGACCGTTAAGGTCAATCACGAGGTCGAACGGAAGAGCATTCCGGCCATATGCAGTGTGCCAAATGTTACCCTCCTCAAAATCGAAGAGGCGGTCAGGCCCCTGACCGCCCTGGTTCTCGCATGTGGTTGAGCCTTTGACACCGGTGAGCGCCCACTCGAGCGGGTTACTCTTTGTGGTAGCACTGATTACGCTCCACTCGCTTGCGCCGCTCTTGTTCACAGCGCGCACTGCGAATGTGTAGTCTGTGACAGGGGTGAGGTCCTCGAACAACAGACTTGTTCCCTTTATGGTGCTGTATATGCGGTTCTGGAACTTTATTTCGTAGTAGTCGGCATTTGCAACCTTCTCCCAACTTGGAGTAATTGTATATGCCTGGCAGTTCTCGTCCGAAACTGTTGCCTTGGGAGCCTCAAGCGCGCCCTCGTTAGCAAGCAGACTGCTCTTTACATTTAACCGGTGCCCCTTGATTGTAACTGTAGTAGCGGCCGCTGTAACATTGCTCTTGGCAATCTTTACCATTACGACAGGGTTCTTTATAATCTCCACATTCTCGAACTCACTGTCCTTTGTGGCAAAGCGGTTCATGTTGGGTGTTGCGTTATAGAACCACACGTTCTCACCCTTGTTGAAATCTTCAATGGATGTTACCTTTCTCAGTTTGACATTCTTCTTGCCTATCTTGGCTGCAACTTTCAAAGGCTCGGTACTTGCATTGACTTTCAATATGGTAACCTTCTCCTTTGTAAAACCGTTGAAGTTGCCCTCTGTGGGGTTTATTGTTACTGTAACATTGCCCTTTGCGTCACGTCTCTGCTCAATGATGGTTGTCGTGTACTCGCCGGCGCGGTAGAGTTCTGTCACACCGTCATCGTCATACTCGACGAACGAAGTCTCGCCTTGCGGGTATATTTCGTACATGCGCAGTGCATTGTCAATTCCCTTTACATTGTTGTTGGGAGCAGTCATAGGAATGATAGCCCCGGCCTTTACAAATATGGGAAGTTTCCACAGCGGGGTGTCGAAATTATTGATTACACGGCCGCCCTCGTACTTCTCACCTGTAAACCAGTCGTACCAGTCGCCCTCGGGCAGGTATATGTTGTTGCGTATGTCGTTTCCCTTTGCGTCCATTGCTGTCTCCTGATATATTGGAGCAACAAGGAAGTAAGGGCCATACATGTACTGGTAGCGTGTTGCTGTACCCATAGTGTACTCGTTGGCTTCGTCCTCAAGGAACATTGCGCGTATCATTGGCTTGCCGTCAACAGCCTCACGGGCAATGCTGTATGTGTATGGCATGAGTTCCGACTTTAACTTCATGTATGTACGGTTGATTGAAGTGGCGGGCTCGCCAAGCGCGTGCGGGTATTTTTCGTTAGAACCCCAGCCGTCCATGTTGAGCATCATGGGGGTGAAGGTCTTCCACTGGTACTCGCGTACGAATACCGGAGCGTTCTTTCCGCCGAAGATACCGTCTACATCGGATGTTATGTTAGGTTGTCCCGAAAGGCTGGCGCCAATGAAAGTAGGTATGTGGAAACGGATATACTCCCACTCGCCGCCTGTCTGGTCGCCGCTCCATATTGTGGCATAGCGCTGTGTGCCGGCCCAGCCGTCGCATGAGATTATGTAAGGGCGTGCATTGCTCCCGTAGTAGGTCATGATGTTTGCCGCGTCGGCAACGCCCCTGAGCCCGAACGAGTAACCAGGCCCCACCCATGCAACGTCGGTTTTGAGCACGCGTACACCGGCGTCGCGCACTTCCTTGGTAAGGTCACGCTGCAATAATGCGCTTACACCTTCTCGCGGTAATAGGTTAGACTCGGTCCAAAGACCAATCTCCACTCCCTTTGCACGAGTATATTCGCCGAATTCCTTCAAATTCTGTATGTTCCCGTCGAGTGTCTCAGCCTGACCGTAGCCGCAAGCGTATCCGTCGTTGGGAAGGAACCAACCGAGTGGCATGTCCTGGTCAAGGTAGCGGTCAACTGCCGCGCGTGCCGAGAACTGGTGAGGACCGTTTTCGCCGTTGAGTGACTCCCTTGCACCGCCATTGTCGGTCTGGCTTTCGCGGTAGCGCTTGCCGTCCTCGTATAGCATACCACTGCCATCCTTGCTCTCGGTCCAGTAGTCGCGGTTGTAAGCGTTGAGGTGACCCATGTAGAAACCGAACTTTGGCATGAGTACAGGGTTGCCTGTCAACTGGTAAAAGTCGTTGAGCAGTGCAATGCCGTCTTCATTTATCATAAAGAACACATCAAGGTAATTCTCCTCATGCATAAGAGTGGTTGTTCTGGTTTCGCCTGCCCCGAAATCATATTTGCCCTTGCGGAATGTGTGCCACATGAAACCGTAGCCGTTTGATGACCAGAAGAATGGTGTGGGCGACGCCACGCCTCCATCGGTCCAACTGCTCTGGTTTTCAATGTCTATGGCCTTGCCCGCGTGAGAGAAACGTCCGTTCTGCACACCGCCACCATAGAAGAACTCGCCTTCGCTTTGCTTGAGTGTCACAATTGTCTTGCCGTTCTTGAAAAGCACCGGTGCAGCCTCCTCAAAGGCAATCTGTCCTGTCGTAAGGTTCTTTACTCTAATCTGCCCGGTTGCCTTGCACACACTCAACTCAATCTTTGCTGTAGTTACAGTGTAGGTCTTATCGCTCTCTTTAATGTTAAGGTTCTCTACCGCCTTGCGTGGGTTATCGACAAGAATCTGCGCTTCGGGGTAACCCGCCATTGGTTCCGGGTCGCGCACGATACCGCCATTGTTGTCCTGGAACATACGGAAAATGTTGTCACCGTAGAAATCAAGTGTAACTCTTCGGTTGTCACTCAGGCGCAGTTCCACAGTGGTGGGGTTTATCTGCACCACACTCTCCACTTTCTCCTTATAAGTGTTGTCATTTGTGGCCTGCACCGGAGCGCAGCATGCAAAAACCATTGCTGCCGATAGAGCAATTGTCTTCAAGTTCTTTCTGTTGAGTCTCATTGTGATTATTGTTTGAATATTTTATTGTTCTTTTGTCGTAAACTTAATAATTACAAAGGTATTAAAAATATTCATATGGAACTGTTAAACGTTTCCCGAATTATAAAACAGAAAGAATGAAATTTGATTGTGGAACGATAATGCCTTGTCATGTTGAGTAGGTGTCAGTCTCAGCATTAAGTCATTAGTGCTCCTTAGTCATCTTTGGTTCCTCTCCCAGGTTTGCTTTACAGCAGTGCAACTCTCCGCTCCTGCAGGAACTCCATTATGGCACTTTCAATGAGTCCATGTCCTTTTTCGTTGGGGTGTATGCCGTCCTCGCATATGTAGTCGCTGTAATCCTTCTTCTCAAGAAAAACCGATGTTATGTCAATTACCGGCACTCTCTTCAATGCACCCAGGCGGAACACTGCCATGTTGTACATTTCGTGCCAACGGTCAATGGACAGCACTGTGCCGCCCAACCACTTGAGTACATTGCTCCTGTTCAGTCCCTGTGTCACGAAATTGAAGAACTTGTTGGGGTCGAGCACCGGCAATGATAGCAGTACCGGCATTGACCCCAATGACTTCACGGTATCAATCATCGAGGAGTATATTCCCATAAACTGCTCCATCGGTGTCTTGGGCCGGTGTATTTCGTCAGGCTTCTCTGCAATGGCGCCCCAGTCGTGGTCGCAGTCGTTGCCGCCGAACTCGAACAGCACAAAATCGCACTCCTTGATTTTCTCCTTATACCGTTCCACCAGTTTTGTACCTTGGGAAACAACGCCACCAAAGCGTGCGAAGTTTTCCACTTCTATATTTAGGTTCCTGCGGCAGCGTTCGGCAAACCCCATTTCGCTTATCCTGTATTTAAGACCTCTTCCTGCGCTGTTGTCTTTGTCGGCAACAATACCTTTCATTACAGAGTCGCCGAATGCGCACACGTTGTTCAGTTTGATTTCCATATATTTCTCGTTTCTTGAATTTTCGGCGGCAAAGATATGAAGCCCGCAACTGCGGGAACAATTCTTGGGTCCTACAGCCGTTTTTCTTGGTGGAAAGGTTGCATTTGGGGCGAAATTCTTTCATTTGGTGGCGAAATAGGAATACTTTTATGGTTATTTGCACTATCTTCGCGCAGTGAAACAGAGGAAAGTGAAAATATGATATACCCCCTGAATTTTGAATCAAGAATAGAGTTTGACGCTGTGCGCCGCATGCTCAAGGAAGAGTGTCTATGCCAGTTGGGAAGGGAACGTGTCGACGACATGCAGTTCCTTGCCGATTTTGCGGTTGTGGACACCCGCTTGAATGAGGTGGTTGAGTTCGTGCGCATTATGCAGGTGGAGGAGGGTTTTCCCGCTGATTTCTTCTTCGATGTGCGCGAACCGTTGCAGCGCATACGCATTGAGGGTATGTACATGGGCTCCGAGGAACTTTTTGCCCTTCGCCGTTCACTCGATACCATTGGGCGCATTCTCTCCTTGCTACGCAAGCAGGGCGGCGATTCGGCCGACGGCGAGGACAAACCTCTTTACCCTAACCTCAGAGCCCTTGCCGGTGATGTGGAGGTATTCCCGCGCATAATACGCGACATCGATTCCATAATAGACAAATTCGGGGCCGTGAAGGACAGCGCTTCGCCCGCACTGGCGCGCATACGTAGTGAATTGTCGCGTACATCGGGTAGCATATCGCGTACTTTGAACACAATCCTGCGCCGCGCACAGGCCGAGGGGCTTGTCGAGAAGGACGCCTCACCCACAATGCGCGACGGTCGCTTGGTAATTCCCGTTGCTCCGGCCCTCAAACGCAAGATGGGCGGTATTGTACACGATGAGTCGGCCAGCGGAAAGACCGTGTTCATTGAACCGGCCGAGGTGGTCGAGGCCAACAACCGCATACGCGAACTCGAGGCCGAAGAAAAGCGCGAGATAATAGCCATTCTATCGGCATTTTCGGCCGAACTGCGTCCGCAGGTGCCGGCATTGCTGCAGGCCTATGATTTCCTCGGTGAAATGGACTTTATCCGTGCAAAAGCCGAAGTCGCCGTGCACATGAATGCCATTAAACCTTCGCTCGTCGACCGCCCAATGATAGACTGGGGTACAGCATATCACCCGTTGCTTGAATTCTCCTTGCGCAAGCACGGGCGCAGAATGTCGCCGCTTGATATTGAACTCGACGGCGAGCACCGCATACTACTTATCTCCGGCCCCAATGCCGGCGGAAAGTCGGTGTGCCTTAAAACTGCAGGCCTGTTGCAGTACATGCTGCAGTGCGGCATGCTCATTCCCGTCCACGAGCGCAGTCGTGCAGGCCTCTTCAAGAGTCTGTTTATTGATATTGGCGACCAGCAGAGCATTGAGGACGACTTGAGTACCTATTCAAGCCACCTGCTCAACATGAAGCATACCCTGCGCAATTGCGACAGGCAGTCGCTCATTCTCATCGACGAGTTCGGCGGCGGTACCGAACCGCTTATAGGCGCAGCCATTGCCGAGGCGTTGCTCAAACGTTTCAACGAGCGCGGTGCCTATGGCATAATAACCACCCATTACCAGAACCTCAAGCATTTTGCCGACTCCACGCCGGGTATTGTCAACGGTGCAATGCTTTACGACCGTGCCGAAATGCGCCCCCTCTTCCAGTTGCAGATAGGCAATCCGGGTTCTTCGTTCGCTGTTGAGATTGCACGCAAGATTGGCCTTCCCGAGGATGTCATTACCGACGCCTCGCAAATCGTAGGCAGCGACTACATACAGAGCGACAAGTATCTGCAGGACATTGTGCGCGACAAGCGCTACTGGGAAAGCAAACGCAAGACCGTGCACCAGAAGGAGAAGGAACTCGACGAAATCCTGGGCAAAGTGCAGGAGCAGGGCAATGAACTCAAAACCAGCCGCAAACAGATTCTCAAAGAGGCGCGCGAAGAGGCCGAACGCCTGTTGCGCGAGGCCAACGCAAAGATAGAAAATACAATACGAACCATAGTAGAGGCAAAGGCCGAAAAGGAACGCACCCGCCAAGCGCGTCAGGAACTCAGCGACTTCGGCAAGCAACTCGAAGAACTCGCGCGTCAAAAACAGCAAATGCAAACCGACCGCGAAATGGCCAAAATTCTGGCCCGTCAGGAGCGGAAAAAGAACGGTAAAAAGGAGAAAAAGAGTCCGACACAGCAGGGTAGTGCCCCCGAGCAGCATGCCGAACCCCGCTTGCCCAAGATTGAGCCGGGCATGCATGTGCGCATTGCAGGGCAGCAGGCTGTGGGCGAGGTGATGTCTGTGAACAAATCGGGCGCAACAGTACGCTTCGGAGCAATAAAGTCCACAGTATCACTCGACAGGCTCCAGCCTTGCGAAGCACCCAAGGCCGAAGTGCGCAAAGTATCCTTCCTCACGAGCGAGACACAGGAACAACTGCACCGGAAGCGCCTTGAATTCAAGTCCGACATCGACATCCGCGGCATGCGTGGTGAGGAAGCAGTGCAGACTGTAGGCTATTTCATCGATGACGCCGTTATGTGCAACGTGCACCAACTTCGCATACTCCACGGCACAGGCAACGGAATACTGCGCACCCTCGTGAGGCAGTACCTCAGCACCGTACCCTTCGTGAAGAACTTCCACGACGAGCACGTCCAGTTCGGCGGCGCCGGAATAACTATTGTTGAACTGGAATAATTAATGTTGTTATTTGTATTTGAATTTGTATCTTTGAATATCGGAAACATCAGTTGGGTGCAGAAACTCATCGACAAGGGGTTGTGATTTGCTTTCAATTTAGTATCTTTGAAATATCGGAAACATCCCGAAGGATAGTGCTTTCTCATCATCTGACGTTGTGATTTGCTTTCAATTTAGTATCTTTGAAATATCGGAAACATCCGCTTTTCCTCGTTCTCCAGTGTACGCTCTGTTGTGATTTGCTTTCAATTTAGTATCTTTGAAATATCGGAAACATCTATATATGATGAATTATATGTAATATACTGTTGTGATTTGCTTTCAATTTAGTATCTTTGAAATATCGGAAACATCATTTACTGAAAAATTGAATCCATTCTTAAGTTGTGATTTGCTTTCAATTTAGTATCTTTGAAATATCGGAAACATCTATCCTTGACTAATTGCCAAGCCAATAGCAGTTGTGATTTGCTTTCAATTTAGTATCTTTGAAATATCGGAAACATCCAAGATTTCAAACGTTTGTCCAAAGTTGGTGTTGTGATTTGCTTTCAATTTAGTATCTTTGAAATATCGGAAACATCTTCTTTGTCGTTTAAACCGAGGTACAATGGTTGTGATTTGCTTTCAATTTAGTATCTTTGAAATATCGGAAACATCAAGACATTTCAACATCATACTTCCCCGATGGTTGTGATTTGCTTTCAATTTAGTATCTTTGAAATATCGGAAACATCACATAAGTTTTAGAATCACTCATTTTGTTGTTGTGATTTGCTTTCAATTTAGTATCTTTGAAATATCGGAAACATCTCAATGTATGTATATTGTTGTGTTGTAACGATTTATGAAGTGTTTTAGAAGTAAAAAAGTTTCCCGATAAGTAAATCCAGCCTTTTGCAAGGCTGGATTTACGCATTTTAAAAGAGTTCAAGTTGTTGACCAGGTGCATTGGCGTCAACAACTTTTTTCCCGTAAAAGAGTTCAATGTTAGAGAACTGCTTATCCGTAATACACATTATGCCGACCTTCCCATATTCGGGTAGCATTGATTTTACTCTTTTTATATGGACTGCAGCATTTTCACTGCTGGCACAGTGCCTGACATAAATAGAAAACTGAAACATTGTAAATCCATCGCGTTGCAGGTTCTTCCTGAATTCGGCATACGCTTTCCTGTCTTTTTTTGTTTCAGTCGGTAAATCAAACAAGACAAGCACCCACATAATACGGTATTCGCTAAAACGGTTCATCCTATTTCTGGGTAGGTGATTTTTCTTAATTCTCCACTAAAGCATTTGTATAGTGATGCTGTTGTTTGGGATACAGATACCATCAATGGGCTTCGTTTTCCTGCAATAACTACATCTAATGTCGGAATAGTCAATAGTTGAGACTTAATATCTTTGTCTAAAACATCGTAATTATCACTACCAGTGACTATATGATATACTAATTCATCAACAAAAGGCCGATATGGCTCCATAATATCATCAGCCAAACAGTATGCGTTGTAGCGGTTATGGTGGTGAATACCCAATGTCGGGAGGAGCCCACTTGCGACTAAACTTCTTGCTACAATGGCTCGCAGAATAGAATAGCCGTAATTCAATAAGTTATTTGGTGGAATGCTGTCGCGGTCTCTTGTAAAGCCTTCTATAGGAAACAGGTTCTTCCAATAATATGCCGCAGCACGAGCTTCTTGATTCTCGGAATCTCCGCTTTTAACATCAGTAGCCCATTTGTTCATACACCGGACCTCTTTTCCAGTGCATTTCTTTAATATAGCAGCCTGATTTTCAATTTTTGTCTTTATGGTCTGTTGCCAAAGTTGTTTCTTTAATGGCAAGGAGGCTTCTATTTGGTGGCGGAACCTTTCACTTTGAGTTGTATTTCCACATAAAGGGAGCATTAATCCTGTAGGCATGCTCTTACTGTCGCATGTAATAACGGCGCAGTTGTTTTCAAGCAGGGCTTCTAATAATCCGGATGTAATTGTGATTTGTTTATTGTCCAGAACAATTATCCCAATGTCTTCTATTGGTTTTGTTATCTCTGCACTTTGCTTGAAGTGTTCAGGCAATGTGTCGTTCTTTACTATTTCCGGCAATCTAATGACTAACTGTGCATTGCGCAATGATAAATATGCCGGATTGCCAAAATACAATGTTTTCTTTATCATAAGCAATAGTCTTTATATGTGTATTATTTCTTTTCGAGTTTCTTTCGCTCTTTTTCAAAGTCCTCGATGAAATGTAGTTCAACAGGTGATAAAGTATTGAGTGTTCTCTCCTTGAATTTATTGTACTCAGTATTGGCTTTCATTTTTGCGATCTCTGCCGAAATTGTACCTGCGTGTGTCAACAGTTCCTTCCCCGATAACTTAAGAAAATCATCTAACTTTTCAATCCAATCTTTCATGTACATTGGAGTGTGGCTTTTTGCCTGCAACTCTGCAAAGTCTAAATACAGGTTCACAATGCGGTTTAGAATATCTAATTCGTCCTTTGTCAGATAGTTTTTGGCGAATTCTGCGTCGGTCTTTTTAGGAAGCATGCCAGTCCATGTTGTCAATCCCATAAAATCCTTGTCGGCATTCGCTCTGTTATAGATAATCTCTGCCGCAGTGTGCCCGTGAACAGAGTAATGCATTTTATTCTGTACAGTTGCAAAAAATTTTTTTGTCGCGTCTGTGCGAGGGTCATAATCAATGCTTAATGCATATATTTCCAGGATTTTCCTGTAGAAAATCTTCTCTGACGAGCGGATATCACGTATACGTGAAAGTAGTTCATCGAAATAATTGCCTCCGCCGGCGTTCTTTAGCAATTCGTCATTCAGGACGAATCCTTTTATTAAATATTCTTTTAATACTTGTGTCGCCCAAATGCGGAATTGTACACCGCGGTACGATTTTACGCGATAGCCGACACTGATAATCATATCAAGGTTGTAATATGCAACTTGATACACTTTTCTGTCAGTGGCAGTTGTTGCAAAAAATGCAACAACTGCATTTTGCTCTAATTCTCCATCCTCAAAGATATTCTTAATGTGTCTTGAAATGGTTGATTTGTTGCGTTGGAACAACTCCGCCATTTGGTCTATGGTTAACCATACAGTTTCATTGGCAAGGGTTACTTCAATTCTGTTTTCTCCATCTTGTGTTTTATACAGAATTATTTGACCTTTATCATGTTGTGTCATATCAAAAGCCTATTTTTGTAATATTACCTAATCTGTCAACTTTTACAGGAATACATACTTCTTTAATCATTTCACCCGTTATTGCACGCTCCATTTTGTTTAAAGATGAAAATTCAACTTTGTCTATAATTGAACTTGCAACATTCGCTTTTATATAAAAGCATTGATTGCCTGATGATGATACCATTTTATATAATCGCTCAACATTTAATGAGTTATGACTTCCCTCATTATCCTTTTCTTCCTCCGTTGGTACATATACCAAATCATTCGGGGATAATACAAATTTAGGTTCGTTGCCGTTATTGTCTGCCGGTACCGGCGGTAATCCTTGTTTAAGTCTTTCTATGACAATATTCAACGGAATTGTGGCAAATCTTCTTTCTTTAATAAGTTCGCCTGTACGGTTGTTTAGTTTCTCTATTTCATAAATCGCAAAATAGAGATTCGTTCCTTTGGCAGCTTCAACGAATTTTGCTGATTTGTTACCCTTTTTGCCAATTGCAAATTTATCGGCTTTCTCATAGACGCGTACTTTAAAGATTGGTTGATGAAATTTTCCATTGTTTAGCATGACAATATTCTTGTTCATCTCATCAATACCGTCGGGCGAGAATGCCAATTTAGGGTCATTATCCTTTAGTTCTAAATGACGTAGCAATATTTTTTGAATACCGGTATCGGTAATGCTCTCTTCAATCTTTTTTTTGTCAAAACTTGTATCAAGTGGTTTCCTGGTTGCAAAGAATCTGTCCTTTGTCTCTTTTGTGAAATAGTAGACTTTGACTTTTGAAGGGTTAATGTCTTGCCAAACATCTTTGTTCTCTTCAAGGTATTTTTTTATTTTCTTTACATCATATCCCTCTTTTAGCAGTTCTTGCAACTTGTATTTGAACTCCTTGTTGACTATTCGTGATGGCTCCTTTATTGCTTCATTCAATGAGACTTCTTTTATCTTGCGCAGGTTTACCTCGCCAAAAACAGTGTCCTTGTGCATTGGCTTGCGTATAGCCCAGTTACAGCCGATTTGTTTGGTCGGTGCCTTTCTCCCGTTCTCTATACGTGTATATGTGTTGGTCGCTTTGTTTATAATACGTAAGTTCTGTTTGAAACTGACAATGATATCATTGATGGTATGATATACATCTTGTGTGAATGTGTTCCAAGGTTTCTTTATTGTCCATTTGTAGTTACCATTTTCTTCTTTTATCTTGTCACATAGTAGAATCTGCAAATCATAACGGGATGTTTTTGACTTTGCACTTGCTGCCTCATTGTTAAGGTAGTTGACTATGTTTCTGTTGGCGCATGCAATTACAATGGCGTCCATCGCGTGGTGGCGGTGGTCAATACGTTTTTTATTGAAGCCTCTGTGTAATTCCAGAGGCATAGACGGTATTTCGTGCCCGTTTGCGGTCCTGGCCGTAAACAGTGTTGTGTCCAGTTTTTCGTTTAAACGTATGAAACGAGGTAGTATAATCCTGTTCCAAACATCATTAATGCCCCAATCCTTTTTTAGCCTGTCTGTAATGCCACCGGTGCAGGTTATTACATTCTTGGAAATAGCCTCTTCTTCACCTTCTTCGCGTACTATGTTTGATAATAGACCTTTTACAACCTTGCTTATGTATCGACTGTCATTCAATTGCCGGGCAATGAAATCTTCGGGTATTGTCTCCATCATAAGTTTGCGCATCTTTACCCGGTTCTGGCTGTAATTATCTTTTATAAATTGCTCGTACTCGCCAATGGTAAAAATTTTAACAACCTTACCGTTTGATAGTTCAACTTTTCTCCCATTCTCCTCTTTAATGAATTCAAGACCTAATCGCCTGTCCTTTAGTTTGTTAATTTCAGATTCACAAATGACCTTATTCGATAGGGAATCGTCGAAATAACGCGACTGTGGAATTATATGCTCTATTTCATATGCTGGTGTGAACAATTTAGCCAATGGTATCGGTTGACCGGTGTAGGGGGAACGGTATTTCTGTTCCAACCATAGTTTGTATCTTAAAATTTCGTTTCTTGTTGGTTGTTTTTTTGTGTCGTGTTCTTTGAATTTCTTTAGAATGGTCTCAATCTCTTCTGGGAGATTGTTTGTTGAGTTCAGGACTCCATCTTCATATATACGCAGTATCTCTTGTTGGCTTGGTGAATATGGGTGTACATTCTCAATTTTAAATTCAGGATTTGCAAACTCCATCAACAATGTTTTGATGCGCAGGTTGGCATTCTCGTTCTCTAAGATCTGTTGCGTCATCTTTTTGCGCTTGTCCGCAGGGTTCTTCATCTCTCGCCCAAGTTCAAGATGTATTTCGTCAATATTGCCGTGCTTTTCCCAAATATCCCGTACAGTGCGAAGGGTCTCTGTTATGACTTGCTCTACAATAGGGTTGCGCAAGGAGTGTTGCTTGAATGAATCCAAATATCTTTGCAAATCTTCAGGTGTGTCCCATTTTGTTATATCTTTTGCTTCGGAATGTCGGTTGTATACAATGTAGCATGCAAGCCAAAGCGGCAATGCTTTGAATTCCGATATGTTTGTAAGGTTAAATGCCTTTTCCCTAACACGGTTCTTTATATTTTCATCATATTCTCCGGTTATAATCCTGTCAATTCTTTCAAGAGTTTTATTGTCAATGTTTGTCTGTGACCAATACTTGCCCATTCTCATTAATGGTAGCAACTTCTTAATGGCCTTGGCAGAATATGCACCATATTCTTTCGGGAATGGTGGAAATTTCTGGAATGTAGCGGTGAAGGAATCCTCCAAACCGTATGTGTCTGCAAATTTCTGCAATGCTTTTGTCAGTTCCTGTTTATCTTCTACAGAATACAAGATATGCCATAACCATTCTTCTGCTTCCGGTGTCAGGAATTCGGGTTCCACATTGGCTTTGGATAGATATGATAGTATCTGTGCGTGGGTTTCGTTGCAGGGATATTTCTTTTTGTCATCTTCTACATAATTCCAGCGATAGTCTTCGGTGTTTTTCTTTATACCGAATGTCGGATATTTCAAAAAATCTTTCTGGTTTAGTTCCTTTTTGTCATTTAACCAATCGAATAAAGCTACATAATCATCTTCGTTCCTCAAGAAATCTCTTGTAACATCCTCGTCATTGCTCAAACCTTTCTTGTAGATACGTAAATTGCAGATGAATTGCCAAAGCCGGAATTCTTGATACAGTGGATGGGATTTTGCAATACATTTTATACCGTAGTTCTTTTTCTCGCCTGTTCCCTTGTCAATAACGGTGTATTCTTCGTATGGGCAATTGTCTATCAACGATTTTTTTGTCTTTAAAGGGCGTTGATAGAATATAATGTCTTCAACAAACAAGTATGTGAAATTTCTATTTGCTATGTTCCGCCTATAGGCTTCATTGCTCGGATATAGTTCCTCTATGCAGTGATTGTATAATTCCCTGTCTTGTAGTTCGGTGTGAAACTCGATTTGTTTTTCAATAATTTGGATTAATTCATCTTTGTAGAATTTCCTTTCTATTGTACGTACTAATTTGCCTCGTACTTTTTGATTCGGGTTCTGGAGGATGATGTCATATATATATGCACCGACGGTCTTGCCGGAACGCTCAATGTCTGATTGCGTCCTTTCTTTTATGAGTGTCCAGTCATCTTCGTTCGGTGAACGGAATGAGCGTTTGATATTGCCCTCTTTGTCTATTTTAGGCGTACCATCCTCATTCAAATCAGTTGTGACAATAAATTCTTTGATTTTGCCAACCCAATCTAAATAGACGTTACTTGGGCGCCGATATATCCATCCGTTTTCCAAATGGACATTGTACCATACATCTTTTCCTTTCTTCTCTCCTGAGTCTTCTACCGATACTACTTTTAAGGCAAAATATTCAATTTTTTTATTCTTGTCTGTATCGTTTTCTTCTCCTCTCAGTTGGTAATATCCACGTTTCTGGTTGAAATTCAATAACACCCATGCCAACTCCTCTTTTGATATCTTCTGGGTTAGGGCCTTTTTACGTAAATAATAGATTGTCCAATCGTATGGAATTTTCTTGTTGGCGAAATCAGGATGTTGTACTTTGAAATCCAGTAGCATCTCATTGAAAGAGTCCTGGAACAAGAAATAGTATTTGCCTGTGTAATCTTTTGCCCATGCCAATTTGGGCTCTTCTCCATCTTTTATCTTTCCATAACGGGTTATCGCTTGTGAATAGTGCACAGGTAAGAAACCAATTGTGTCTAGAACTCTGTGTAGACGTTCTCTACGTTGTATGCATCGTTCTTTCAGGTGTCGTACTCCTCGTAGCCGTGTCCTTTCTGCAGTCTGCGAGATTGTATTGCCACGGTCAAAATCGCCGAGAACCGCCGCGTCCATTGGGATAATGCGACTGCCGGCTGCTTCAATTTCCTTCAAAAGAAAACTATTATCTCTTTTCTCTGCCAATAATACAGCCCAGCCAATACTATTTGTTCCTAAATCTAAACCTAATATCCTTTTCATTGTGAAAACTTTTGTTGTTCTACAAATATAAGCACAAACGAGCAAGACAGTCAAAGTCACTCTGACATTTCACAGCGAGTGCAGTATATATTTGAGTTGCCTCAAATATAACCAATTATTGTTGCAAATCCAAATAAATTGGTTATCTTTGCAGAACTAAATGAAGCAAATCACAATAAGGATTATTCCGTTGTGAAAACATTCAAGGTGGGGCGTAAATGCCTCGCCTTTTGTGTTTTTATGAGCCGTTGCCGGCAGAATTCAATTCTTGGCATATTTATTCACATTAATTTTATAACCCTATTTTTACAGCCTTGCCATTTATTCTCACAATCAGCACTTTCTCTGTTGTGTCTATCCTTACCGTGCTGTCTGGTTCTTTCAGTGTACCTTTGTACATGAGTCTGCCGTCAAGTGCGAGAATCTCTATTGCTGCATTTTGGGGTGCGTTTTCAATGTGCAGGCAACCGTCTTCAATGGAGAATGCATAGTCTCTGTCTGTTATTTCATTAATGCCTGTGATGTCGAATTCGACAATGTTTGCAAACTTTTTCCAATGTTCTGCGTTCTGATACTCCTTTTTGCTGCCTGTAGGCACATACAGGGTTACGCTGTCATACAATTGCTCATCTTCAAATATGTAACAATAGTCTTGTCCGTCGTACATCTTTATAGGGTCAATCTGCGGCGGGGTGGCACTCCTCATGCGCAGTTCTTCGAGAGAGGTGGGGAAGAAATAGGTTTGTATGTTTTTGGTATTCTTGCCAATAGTCAATCTTTTCATACTGTTCATGCTTGAGCCTATAATTGTATAGGCTTGCAATGATTTTATATTGTCGGATAATACCAAACCGGTAATGCTGTCCTCTATAAAATATCGTGGCAGTTCTTCAACGCTGTTGGGTATTACAAGTTCTGTTATTTTTGTTGAACAGAAGATACTTCTGCCAAGTTCTTTTACACCTTCCTCCATTGTCGCTTCTGACAAATCGTAACAATAGCTGAATGCACCGTCTCCCACCTCTTCCACATTGGATGGTATGGTAACATTTCTCAAGCCTGTATAGGAGAATGCGTAACGGCCAATCTTCTTCAGACTTCCTGGGAATGATATTGTGTCAATGTCTGTGTCGGAGAATGCTCCATAGCCTATTGAATCGATACCGTTTCCAAGGTCGACACTTTCTATTGATATGTTGTCGAATGTATATGCGCCAATTCCCTTGGTGCTGGCGGGTATCTTGAGTCCCTTGACAATCTTTCCGTTAAGATAAAGGTCTGTTAATCCTCTGGGGGAACCCGGCATCGGAACTTTTCCGTTGTTGGTGTAGCGTTTTGAATGATTCAGACTGCACCAGTGGGCAAGGTTGTCGATATGTATCGATACCAGAGGGCAATCGCCTATGGCGGCCTCTCCTATTACCGAAATTGATGTAGGGAATACAAGAGTTGCGGCATTTGTTCCATGTAAACAGTAGTCGCCAAGGTATTTTACGCCGTTCTTCAGTGTTATGCTTTTAATGCTCTTGCAACCTTTGAATGCATAGGGTTTGATGGAATCGACAGATAGAACCAAATCTGTAACAAGTTCATTGCCAAGATAAAGATTTCCTGCAACCGATAGCGGGTTATTGTTTTCGGCTCTTCCCCAAAACTCATTAAATGAATCAAATTTTACCTGTGAACACCATGCGGTCATGTCAATTATATGTACACTCTTCAGCGAGGGGCAATCCTTGAATGCCAATTCCTTGATTTCTCTCAATGTCGACGGTAATTTAATGCTCTCAAGGTCCGGCATATTTGCAAATGCGTATTCCCCGATAGTCGTGGCTCCTTCAAGCAGTTCTATTTCCCTTACCCTTGAACCGGCAAAGTAAGAAGAATAGAATATCTCTGATGATGGCGGTACACTGCCGGCGAAGATGACCTTGCCGCTGTAATCCTGAAAAGCAAACTCGCCCAAATATTTTACGCTTGAAGGAATCTGAATACTGCCCAACGAGGTGCATTCGCAAAAAGCGTATACGCCAATCCTGTCTATGCCATAGTTGAGTTTTATGCTTGTAAGTGCATTGCAACCACTGAAAGCGTAGTCTTCTATGGTTTCAATGGTATTCGGCAGTGTTACTTTAGTAACCCCGCACCCGGAAAATGCATGCTTTCCAATAGAAGTAACCTCGTATTCTTTCCCATCGTACATAACTTTGCTCAAAACTGTTACTTCGCCGCTTGCATGGCAACGCGAAACCTCCATGGTCCTGCTTCCTATAATGCGGTATTCTACCAGGTCGACTATGTAAGTTGTCTCTTCGGCAAACGAAGGTACTGTGCCTGTCAAAGCCATTGCCACGAACACCAGTCTCAAATAAAGATTCTTCATAAACTAATAATTAGAATATAGTTACACATATATGTAACCGCGAAACTACATAAAATATTGATAATTACAAATATTTGACAAAATATATTCAGAGACTGTTTGAATTTTCAATAATTTTTTTCTTATATAGGAAGTCTTTCTATATAAAACTTAACGATATAAATTTAAACAGTTTCTCAAAGTGGAGTGTTTCTTTGAGCGTCGGTTGTCAAAATCCACTTCATTTATTTTCCCTTTAACTCTTTTTTATATAATTATAGTAATAGTTAAACAAAAAAGTTGTATTTTTGAAACGTTTTGATTAATATAGGAAGAATATTAACTTTTAACTATTACATTTTATGAAGAAATTTACTACATTTTTGCTTTCGCTCTTTGCTGTGGCAAGTGTGTGGGCGCAGGTGCCTTTTAAGGTGACCACCATTGAGAATGGCGAGTTTGCCGAGGGTACAACTTGGTACACCATGGGCATTGGCGAGGGTGCAAAACTTATCAAGGACAACGATGGTGCCGAGTTTATAACGCTGGGTTCATCAATATCCAAAGGAACCGATGACGAACTATGGTGCTTCGTTGGTAATGCAACCGACGGCTATGCCGTGTACAACAAGCAGGCCGGTCCAACCAAGGTGCTTGCTTCAAAGAAAACAATGAGCGCCATTGCGGGTTACGGCGGAACCGGTGGTTCAACCTATCCTACAATGCAGGAGGCTGCTAACTTGCCTGAGGGTTATGTCGGCCGTTGGGATTTTGCGACATCCGATAAGATTGCCGATGTTGCCGGTTATTTCATGAGAATTCACGGAACGAACTATGCTGTGAACAATTTTGGCGGCATAGGCAAACTTGCATTCTGGGCCGAGGGTGCCGACGCCGGTTCAACAATTGTTTTCACTGCTGCCGAAACCTCTGTTGAGGTCCTTGTTTCCAAAGGTAGTTTTACTGCCAGCAACGCAAACGGCACATGGCACTCAAAGTGGGAGAGTAGCGAACTTGCAGGTTTCTCTCTTTCAACCAACGCCAACAACATGACAACATCGGGCGACTACATCGCCGGTTATTCAGGCCTGTCAGGTTCCTCTACATACACCATTACTGCTCCCGAGGGCCTTGTTGTCAAGGGTTACAGTTTTGATTATGTCAACACAAACAACGACGGCAGTTACACCCTCACCCTCACAGTCGAGGGCGGAACATATACCTCTTCGGCCGGGGCTCAGCATTTGAGTGTAGAGGTTGCCGAGCCTGCGCGCACTGTATCATTCACACAGGCAGGTGCCAACAAGGGTATCACATTCTCGAACTTCGTTGTTCACTTGGGGCTTGATATCCGTGTTCCCGAACCGTCGGTCGATGTGTTCACAACCACTCCTGCTACAATCCCTTACCGTATTCCTGCAATCGCTACAGCAAGCAACGGTAACATCATTGCTGTGGCCGACTACCGTCACAGCCGCGCCGACATAGGTATGGCTACCAACGGCCGCATTGACATCCGTGCCCGCATAAGCAAGGACAACGGTGCAACCTGGGGCGACATCTTCGATGTTATCCAAGGTAAGGGTGCCGATGGTGTCGACCCTTCGAACAATGACATGTATGTAGGTTTCGGTGACCCAGCAATCGTTGCCGACCGCGAGAGCAACCGTGTGCTGTTGATAACATGCTCGGGTAACGTTTCGTTTCCCAGCGGCCAGCGCAACAACCACCAGGGTATTGCCCACTTCTACAGCGAGGACAACGGCGAGACATGGAGTGTACCCGAAGACCGTTCGGAGCACATCTATGCTCAGTTCGACAATACACAACACGGCCCCGTGCGCGCAATGTTCGTGGGTTCAGGTAAGATTTCACAGAGCCAGTATATTAAGGTAGGTGACTACTACCGTATCTACTGCGCAGTGCTTGTGAAGAACGTGAACGCCACACATGTGAACTTCGTTCTCTACAGCGACAACTTCGGCGACAGTTGGACTGTGCTTGGCGGTGGCGAGGTATCTCCAATCCCCAGCGGCGGCGACGAGCCAAAGGCCGAGGAACTCCCCGACGGTTCTGTAATCATCAGTTCACGTACACAAGGCGGTCGCATTTACAACATCTTCTCATATACCGACAGCAAGAAGGCCGAGGGCTCATGGGGCACAGCACAGTACTCAAATGCCAGCAACAACGGTACAATAGCCGTGAACAACTCAACCAACGGCGAAATCCTGTTTGTTCCTGCAAAGCGCACAGCCGATGACAAGAAGGTTTACCTTGCATTCCAGTCAGTGCCTCTCGGTTCAGGTCGTGCCAATGTAGGTATATATTACAAGGAACTTGAGACACTTGCCGACTTTGTTACCCCACAGGCAATCGCAGCCGACTGGGACGGTCGTCACCAGGCAAGTTACCTCTCCGGTGCATACTCTACAATGTGCCTGCAGAAGGACAACAACATCGGTTTCATCTACGAGGAGGATACCTATGGCGGTAACGGCGGCTACACAATCGTCTACAAGAACTACAGTGTAGAGTACCTCACCGACAGCGCCTATGTATTTGACGCCGATGTTGACAAGACAGCCATTGTGGCTGCCGGTCTCGATTCAAAACTCGACGCCTTTGACGCCGACGCTCCTGCCTATGTAGGCGTTGCCGACAAGAACTCTGTCGACGCTCTTGGAGCGCTAATCGAGGCATACAAGGCTGCTCCGTCATACGAGGCCTATGAGGCAATCAACGCTGCCATTGCCAACCTGCCTAAACTCGAGGTCGAGGCCGGCAAGTGGTACAGAATCCGCAACACCGAGCGCAGCAGTGCGACTCTCTACCTCAACCCCGAGGCAAACCGTGTATCTACAGCTGCATCCAATGTCGAAAATGCCAACCAGTTGTTCTCTTTCGTTCCCACAGGCAACGACAAGGAGTATTACTTGTACAATGGTAACTTCAAGTACTATCTTGGTCCTCTCGGTGCTAACGAAACACAACCGGCCGTACTTGCAGAGACGACATCTGCCGGCAAATGGACAGTCAGCAGCACTGCCGATGGCAAGAGTTCTATCATCTGCCAGAACAAGACTGGCAGCAACACAGGCCTTCACCTTGCCGGTGACAACCAGCGCCTTGTGCCCTGGACGAACAATGCTCCGGCCTCTCTTTGGTACATTGAACCTGTTGACGAGTTCGAACTCGCAATCGACGGTTATGCTGCAGTTTGCATGCCTTTCGCAATGACAATGCCCGAAGGTGTTACTGCATACACAGCCGGCGTTGCACAGGAGATTGATGGCGTTACGGTAGCACCGTTGACCGAATATGGCAAGAGTGTTGTTGCTGAAGGTGTTCCTGTAATCCTTGCGGCCGACAACGGAACATATACAATAGGTATTGGCGATACAGCGGAACCGTTCGAGGGTGACAACCAACTTCTTGGCGTGCTCAAGAGTGAGGCTATAAGCGGTTCAAACGTATATACCTTAAACGGCAATACTTTCGAAAAACGCACGGCTTCAGGAGCGATGAAGGCCAATACGGCATATTACACTGCCGAGAGCGAAGCCGCTTCAATAGCACTGCAGCCTGGTGTGTCAACCTCTATCGGCAGCATTGCAACAGAGAACGGCAAGGTCAAGTTCTACGACCTCAAGGGTAACCGTGTGGAGAACCCCGTTCGTGGCATATATGTGACTTCAGAGGGTCGCAAGGTGCTTGTGAAGTAAGGCAAGTATTCCATTATTCAACCAATCAAATGCGGCTTAAAGCCGCATTTGATTGGTCTTTTTTTCTTATCCACCCCTCCGCCTTATCTCATCTCATCCTGCGTATTATCGAGTCGATAGAGAACTCTCCCGGGCCGCTGAAGAACATGAGAGCGAATATTGTGAGGTACATCAATGCCGGCTCCACAACATTCAGCGGGTCGCCACCATGTATTATGAACACGGCAACACACATGCTGAATATCATTGGAATGAGGCTCAGGCGGAACAAGGCGCCAAGTATGAACCCGAACGAGCAAAGTATTTCGGCAAACAGCACCAGCCAGAACGATAGTGTGGCTCCAATGCCTATTGGGTCATAGAACGCCTCGGTAATGTCCTTGAACATTATCCATTTGGCAATTCCGTGGCTCATGAAAAGGAAGCCGAAGATTACACGTGCGGTAAGTAGGATGAGCGACTCGCCTGTCGATACCTCGGGAGTCACCAGAAAGAAATTCTTGATTTTTTCAATAGACATGATATGCGGTATTTCTCATTTCAAGAAACACCGCATATCATCAGTTTGTTCAAGGCTGTGCTGTTATAGCAATTCAAAGCGCACGTTTACATTTAAACTGTATGTTATCTTGCCAATGCTTATAACAGTAGCCTCGGGTGCTGCTTCGGGCATGGCGTCTTCGGCAACACTGTTTGCACGTGACTTGTATATGCGTGGCATTATCTGCCCATTGCTCAGCCATGAACTTATGCTCACAGCCTTCCCTACCTGCTGCCCAATTGCACCTGCAAGAGCCGCCGCCTCGGCCTTGGCCTGCTGTATTGCCTCAATGCCCATCTCCTGCCTCAGTTCGTTCTCCTTGGTGAACTTCACCTCGGCAAGTCCTATGTCCGATATCCCGCGTTTTTCGAGTGACGCAATTACCTGTTGCATTGTTGCCGCGTCGTAAAGTTTGAGCATGTATGTGGCTTCGCTCTTTGGTTTTATTTTCTTGGAGAATGTGGCGTAACTGATTTCGCTGCCCATGTAGTTGAGCGTGAGACATTCAGGAATGTCAATCCTGTTCTCTTTGAGTGCGCCCATCATTGCCTCCTGCAACTGCTCAAGACTCTTCTTGCCCTTGTAGTCTTTCTCGTTTATGGTAATCTTCAGGTAAAGTTCGTTGGGCGTAACCTCACGCTTTACCGTAGTGCTCATCTCAATGTACGGTTGCGTGGTCTGTTGGGCAAAACTCTCGGCCTGTACAGCAAGCAACATTGCTGCTACAATTGTGTGGAAAATAAATCTCTTCATATTGCTGCTTCTAAAATTATGACAGGTCCAAATGTGGGCAAAAAATCTCTTTATACCAAACAGATTAGCAATAGTTAACCTGTTTAAAGTTTTTTTGTACCTCTCTTGCGGAATTCAAGCGGGGGAACGCCCACTTTCTTCTTGAAGAATGTGGAGAACTGCCCGATACATTCGAAGTTCAGTTTCTGTGAAATCTCGGCAATGCTCATGTTGGTGGAGTAGAGCAGTTCCTTTGCCTTCGCGAGTTTCAGTTCCTGACGGTACTGCCCTGGGGATATGCCGCATTTGTTCTTGAACTCCCTGCGGAAGAGCGAGTAACTCACGTTCAGTGTCTTTGCAATGCTCTCAAGGTCCATGTTTCCTCTCATATCCTCTTTCATAATGACCTTTGCCTGGTTTATTACCCGCATTATATAACTGTCGTCCGAGGAGTGGTTCAAGTCCTTGTAATATATTCTTCCTATCAGCGACATGGTCAGTCCTGCCGCAATCTGCTGGAATCCCTTCTTCTCGTCGGCTATTATGTCAAGAATCTCATGGTATGTACCAATTATACGGTCGTCGATACCTGTGCGGAACACGCAGTTCTTGAAGGTGAAGAATCCCGATGTTATCTTGTCGTCCATGAATGAACCGTTGAACCCTACCCAGTGGTCGTCCCATCCCGTCTCGGGGTCAGGGGCGAAAGTGTGCCACTCGCCGGGGAAGAGCATGAACATCATGCCGGCTTCTATTTTGGTTCTTGAACATGAAGCACTCTCGAAATAACCCGAACCGCGAGTAATGTACACCAACTGGTATTCGTTGAGTACGCGGCGTTTGTTCTCGGGGAAATTGTATCCGTCGGGGTGCGATGACAAGGGATATGTCTCTCCGGCATGTACATGCTGGAACCCCGCTGTGGTAACTGCCAACCCCCATGACTTGTCGCGTGGAGATATCTGCAGATATTTGAAATTCTCTACTTTCCGGTCTTCAGTAATAGTGTTTCCTTTCATTCAGTAAATGTGTATAGTGTTTTTCTGTCCAGTCTGTTTTAGCAGGTTGCAAAGATATAAAAAAATGTTGACATTTGGCATATTTTGCAATGTTTGTTCATTCTGCTTAATTCCATATTCCCTCTTTGTGCTGCAAACAAAAGCCTCCTCTTCATGTTTATACTCTGTAAACCCAAAAATGAAGTGTTATGGATAGGACATTTAGAAAAATTGCTTTGTCGGCACTCCTGTTGTCGGCTTTCGGCGTGGCCAGTGCGCAGCGCTGGGTAGAGATTACCGATGATGTGGTGCCAATGATATGTATCAGCGAGACGGTGAACGAGGCGCCCGATGTGGTGGAAATCTTCCAGAATTCGCAGAGCAACTATCACCACGACCCGCGTGCACCGCGTTTTGTTCTTGTTGACCAGGAAGGCAAGTGGGGCCTTGGAATTGGCGGTTATCTGCAGACGAAAATCGAGTACGACTTCGACAGGGCCGTAAACAACGTCGATTTCCTGCCCTCGGCAATATACCGCAGCGGCGGTCCCTCGAGCCAGTACAGGATGGACATGAGTAACTCCACGCTTTTCCTCAAACTTGTGGGTTCGAGCCGTTGGTTGGGCGATTTCACAGTGTACACATCGGCCGACTGGCGTGGCAGCGGGCTGGGCCTCAAATTGCAGAATGCTTATTTGAGTACAAAATACTTTACAGTAGGTTATGGAATAGGTACATTCATGGACATTAATGCAATACCCACAACAATTGACTATGGCGGCCCTTGCGGCATGACTTTCTACCGTTCCACACAATTGCAACTGAGGTATGGCTTTGATTTCGGTCTTTCGATGGGTATTGCCGTTGAGGCTCCCGATGTCAACGCTACAGGCAACGAGACTGTGAGCGTGGGTGCCCAGCGCTGTCCCAACGTGCCTATGTTTGTGCAGTACTGCTGGCGCAACAATATCAACAACCATGTCCGCATAGGTGCCATAATGCGCGATATCTCTTATACCGACAAACTCAAGGGCATTGATACCGACAAGGTTGGTTGGGGCGTGCAGGCGAGTGCTCTTATCACCATGGGCAAGTTCCAGTTGAAAGGGCAGTTCACTGCCGGTGAGGGTATCGGTTCCTTGGTGAACAACATATCCAACATTGGTGTCGATGTGGTGCCCGACCCTCATGCTCCCGGCAAAGCAATGCTGCTCACCAGCGAATCGTGGTATGCCGGCATGCAGTACAATTTCAATTCAAAGTGGCTTGCTTCGGCAGCCTTCAGCCAAACGGCACTCTTTTCGCGTCATGGCTATGCTGCAGCGCACCCCACCCAGTTCCGTAAAGGACAATACGCTGTTGCCAATGTCTTTTACAATGTAAGCAACAACCTGCAAGTAGGCATAGAATACCTGCATGGCTGGCGTCACGACTTCGACGGTCATACATCCAACGCCAACCGTGTGAACCTCTCGGCAAGGTACGATTTTTGAGAACTGAAATCAAGTTCGCTTTAAACCAAGATGGGCACGCCGGGCGTGCCCATCTTGGTTTTGTATTGTCAGAACATCTGTGTTACATGTTCTCCCAAATGTTGTCCCAATCTGCGCGGCACTACGCTTGACCTATTGCTGCCGGCATTATCGAAACTATTTACGACTTTATTTTATTAATGTCTTCTTGCCATTAATGATGTAAATTCCTTTGGTTGGGGTTTCTGTTTCTCTGCCTTGCAAGTCATAAACAGTTTTCACCTTTCCGCTTTGACAACGTGCGTTGTCCGCGCCCCGCGGGGCACAAACTTCGTCTGTGCTGCCCGCGACTAATCGCTACGCACGTTATCGAAACTTATACTCTTTATATTAAAATTTCTGCTTTCTGCAGAGTTATTTGATAAGAGTCTTTTTACCATTTATGATGTAAATTCCGTCGGTTGGGGTTTCTGTTTCTCTGCCTTGCAAGTCATAAACAGTTTTTACCTTTCCGCTTTTCGTTTTCACATTCTCAATGCCTGTGGTGGCGAGTTTTTCGAAGTTTGCAGTTATGGTTGCGGCTTCCCTTGCAACGGTGTTGTAGACGGGCTCTGTGCTGACAACCTCGTTGCCACATGTCCAGTTGACGAAATGGTAACCGTTGTAGGCCTTTGCCTCCAGTATAAGCTTGCTGCCAAGAGCAATGGTCTGCTTCTGATCGCCATAAACGGTTGCCTTGCCACCTGTGGTTGCCGCAGTCTCAATTGTCACGTTAAGGTCTGTGTCTTCGGCCACAAAATTCGCATAGAAGGCAACATCTTCGGTAACGGTGAAAGAGTAGGGGTTTTCATTTGTGAATATTGTTCCGCGGCCGCTTGCCATGGTGTTGCCTGTTGACCAGTAGGCGAATTTCTTGCCTGTGCCTTCGGCGGTTTCGGCGCGTATGAAGGCTGTACTTCCTCTCTCTACTTCAAGTTTTCTGTCTGTTCCGCTGCCTACAAACATGTAACCGCCGCTGCCTTTTACTTCAATGATGACTGTTCCGGTGTTCTCTACGAACACAGCTGTGTACACTCTGTCGTTCTGTGCCGATGTGGCAAAGAATGCGTCGGTGCTCACCACTTCTGTGCCTGCTCTCCATTCCACAAAGGTATACCCGGCGTCAGGGGTGGCAAGTAGTGAGAGTAACTTGCCCACCGGTGCAATAATCTCCTTGTCACTGTTCACGGTTGCCGTGCCTCCTGTGGTCGCTTCGGCCTTTATTGTCACTTCGGCAGGTGTGCCGCCCTCTTCGTTGTTCTCGTTGTTACCGTTGTTGTCATCTCCATCCTCGATATCCTCGGGCTTGTCGGGCTTGAGCATGAAGTATGCCCTGTGCGATTTTGAGTAGTCGCTGTATGCGTCGGGTCTCATGTCGTCCAGTTTGAACCACCCGTTGCCCTGTCCGCCCCAACCCCAGTTGAAGTGGAAGTAACCGTTGTCGGTGTAACCGTCGAGGATGAAGATGTGTCGTCCGCCGCTTGTGGTTGTAGATGAGTATGGTATTGGGCATCCGGCATCAAGGCTCTCTTTTATGTATTGTACCCAT
>JAFQUE010000001.1 GCA_017408685.1 Bacteroidaceae bacterium
CCATCATCTGGGCTAGCCCAGATGATGGAAGTTATCACCCGAAATGTCCAATAAGAACCTTTTAATAGATTTTCATCACCCATTTTGTCCAGGCAACCGCAATTTGCGGTGCACTATTTTTTTGTCCTTGCTGCCCAATTGCTATACTCCATAACGTGCTGTACCCCTCAACTCCTCTTCAATACGTATCAGTCGATTATACTTGGCAGTGCGGTCGCTGCGGCTCATTGAACCGGTCTTTATCTGCCCGGCGTTTACAGCCACGGCAATATCTGCTATTGTAGTATCTTCGGTCTCGCCCGAACGGTGGCTTATGATGGTGGTGTAGCCATTACGATGTGCCAGTTCAATGGCGTCGAGAGTCTCGGTAAGTGTTCCAATCTGGTTAAGTTTGACAAGCACGCTATTGGCGCAATTCCGTTCAATGCCTTTGCCAAGGTACTTGACGTTGGTTACAAAAAGGTCATCGCCGACAAGTTGGCAACGGTTACCGATACGCTCAGTGAGCATACTCCACCCCTCCCAATCATTCTCGCCCATGCCGTCCTCAATTGAATCGATTGGATATCTTCCGATGAGATGTTCAAGATAGTCGACCTGCTCTCTGGATGTACGCTTATGCCCTTTGGGACCTTCAAAAAGCGTATAGTCATACACCCCGTCGCGATGGTATTCCGATGCCGCGCAGTCAAGAGCCAATGTAATGTCAGTTCCAGGGGTATAGCCGGCTGTCTCAATAGCATGAACCAATACATCCAGAACCTCTTCCGCCCCTTTGAGTTCCGGAGCAAAACCACCCTCATCGCCAACTCCTGTGCTATAACCGTCCTTCTTCAGCACACTCTTGAGTGCACTGAAGACCTCGGCACCCATCTGTACGGCTTGACGTATGCTGCCGGCACCTATCGGGCGTATCATAAACTCCTGAAATGCAATAGGTGCGTCAGAGTGACGTCCTCCATTGAGCAGGTTCATCATGGGAACAGGCAGCACGTGGGCGTTGACACCGCCGATATAACGATACAGAGGCATACCGCAAACCTTTGCCGCAGCGCGCGCAATAGCCAATGATACTCCCAATATGGCATTTGCCCCAAGAGTACTTTTGGTTGGTGTGCCGTCAAGTTCAATCATCTTGAGGTCCAAACCCCGTTGGTCATATACATTACATCCGCGCAACACCGGTGCTATGCGTTCGCCTATGTTGGCAACAGCTTTTGATACCCCCTTGCCATCATAGCGGGATTTGTCGCCGTCACGCAACTCCAGCGCCTCGTTTTCACCGGTAGACGCACCCGACGGTACAGAAGCACGTCCTATCACACCATTCTCCAGTACAACTTCAGCCTCTACCGTGGGATTTCCACGAGAGTCAAGGATTTCCCTCCCTTTAATTTCTGATATCTTCATAATTACAGTCTTTTACTATGTAATACTGAAATACAAACGCTTGTGAAGAAAGTTTGTTGTACTCCCTTTTGTAAAAAATAACATTTCAAATATTGCAAATAGAATATCTTTTAATAAATTTGTGACAATTGCTGCCTTATGATGTTATGAAATGACTTATGTAGCGCTACCGGAAGAGAAACTGTACCGCCTGCCGTTCTATCTTGCAATGGAGGAGTACGTTGCACGGGAATTTCCCGCGCAGGACTACTTTTTTATGTGGCAGGTGGAGCCTACAGTCATTTTCGGGCGTAACCAACTTGTCGACAGCGAAGTCGATTGTGAATACTGCAAATCGAACGGAATAGAGATGTATCGCCGCAAGAGTGGCGGCGGCTGTGTCTATGCCGACATGAGCAACATAATGCTCTCATACATCACCCCTTCATCAAATGTGAATTTTACATTCAACCGTTACATGCTCATGGTGGAGCACACCCTGCAAAGGTTGGGCGTTGACGCACGCACTACAGGGCGCAATGATATCCTTGTCGACGGCATGAAGGTCTCGGGCAACGCATTCTATCATCTTCCCGGGCGCAGCATTGTCCATGGCACAATGCTCTATGATACCAATATTGAGCACATGGCGCGTGCAACCACTCCTTCCGATGTGAAACTAAAGAGCAAGGGTGTTGCTTCTGTACGGCAGCATGTCACTACATTGAACAAGTACATAGCGTTATCCATAGAAGAACTTAAAGAAACCTTCCGCAGTGAACTTTGCAACGATGAGCGTGTGCTCACAGCCGCTGACATTGCAGCAATAGAGGATATTGAGAAGGAGTATTACACGTATGAATTCATTTATGGCAATAATCCTGCATATTCCATTGTCAAGAACGGGCGCATTGAAGGCGTCGGTGAATTCCGGGTGAGCATTGACGCCAAGGACGGAGTGGTGCGCAAGGTGAATCTTGCGGGTGACTTCTTTATTGTGGGCGACATCGACAGCATGCTGCTCGCAAAGTTCAAAGGCATACGGCTTGAGCGCGAGGCGTTGGAACGTGCACTAGAGGGCGTCGACTGCGGTACGGTGATAATGAATTTGAAGAAAGAACAACTTATAAACTTATTAACTGACTGACTTATGGAAAACAAGAGAACCTGTCTTTATGACAAGCATGTGGCCCTGAATGCGCTTATCAGCCCATTCGGCGGTTTTGACATGCCTATCCAGTACACAGGCATTGTCGACGAGCACAATGCTGTGCGCCAGGCATGCGGTATTTTTGACGTATCTCACATGGGCGAGGTGCTTGTGACCGGCCCCGAGAGTGAGAAGTTCGTGAACTATATCTTTACCAATGACATTGCCGGTGCCCCCGACGGCAAAATTTTCTACGGAATGATGTGTCATCCTACAGGTGGTGTGGTCGATGACCTGCTTGTCTACAGGATGGGCGCAGAGCGCTTCTTCCTTGTAATCAACGCGTCTAACATTGACAAGGATGTTGCATGGATAACGGAGCACGCAAAGGATTTTGACGTTGTTGTAGAGAACCAGAGCGAGAAGTACGGCGAGGTAGCAGTCCAGGGCCCGAAGGCCGAAGAGATTGTTGAGCGTTTACTTGGAATCCATTGCAGCGACCTTGCGTTCTACACCTGTAAGGAGGTTGAGGCAAACGGCGAAACAATCATCATAAGCCGCACAGGCTACACAGGCGAGGATGGTTTTGAAATTTACGCTTCCCACGCTTTCACAAACGAAGTGTGGGACAAACTCGTAGGCAGCGGCGAGGTAAAACCGTGCGGTCTTGGCTGCCGCGATACCTTGCGCTTTGAGGTAGGCTTGCCATTATATGGTGACGAACTCACTGACGAGATTACTCCTCTTGAAGCAGGCTTGGGCATGTTTGCCAAACTTGACAAGGATTTTATCGGGCGTGACGCGCTTGCTGCGCAGAAGGCCGATGGACTCAAACGCAAGATTGTGGGAATTGAACTCAAGGACAAGGCAATTCCTCGTCATGGCTACGAGGTAGAGGCCGACGGCAAGGCTGTAGGCGTTGTAACAACAGGATACAATTCAATTTCAACAGGCAAGAGTGTGTGCATGGCAATGCTCGATATCGAGTATACAAAACTCGATACCGAGGTAGCAGTGCGCATACGCAAAAAGGTATTCCCCGGCGTCGTTACAAAGAAACGTTTCTACGACAAGAATTATAAGAAGTAAAAAGCAGATTGTCATTCTATATTTGCACTGTCATTGACTCGTTTTGCTTTTCGCAACCCAAACGGCATAACCTGCGACTATGCTACGTTTGACCTGTTGCTGCAAAACTCGTCGATAACAAAAAAGGTCATTGACTCGTTTTGCTTTTCTCTGCAAAACTCGTCGATAACAAAACGTTGTTTTGTCATTCCTGAGTATTTTTGAGATACTTCGTTTCACTCAGTATGACAATGCTTGATTGCAAGAACTAAAAACTTAAATAACTAACCATTAAACAAATTTATTATGAGCACAATTTTAGAAGGACTTTATTACGCAGAGTCACACGAGTATGTAAAGGTAGAGGGTGAATTCGGTTATGTAGGTATCACCGACTATGCACAGCACGAACTGGGCAACGTGGTCTATGTTGACATGCCCGAGGTCGATGACGAGGTAACTGCAGGCGAGGACTTCGGCGCAGTAGAGA
The DNA here is from genome assembly GCA_017408685.1 of Bacteroidaceae bacterium. Taxonomy (GTDB): domain Bacteria; phylum Bacteroidota; class Bacteroidia; order Bacteroidales; family Bacteroidaceae; genus HGM04593. Next base: position 4,098 of record JAFQUE010000001.1, read on the forward strand.
GTGTTAAGGCAGCCAGTGACCTTATTTCACCGGTAAGCGGTACTGTTGTCGAAGTAAATGAGGCTCTCAACGATAATCCGGAATTGGTTAACAGCGACCCGTATGCAAACTGGATTATCAAGGTCCGTCTTTCCGACCCTTCAGAGGTTGAGAGTCTGATGGATGCAGAGGCGTATAAGGCAGCAATAGGCGAGTGATTTTTTAATACCCCCTCCGGCAGTTCCTGCCTCGTCCCACCGAAACAGAGGGACAGTACAATTACTTGGTTTAATGCCATGCTTTATTCCTCCCCTGTCATAGGGAGGTGGTTGAAAACCGGAGGGGTAAATAACTCCAAATTATGAAATACTTTCCTCATACCCAACAGGATATTGAGCAAATGCTTGCTGTTGCGGGGCTTAAGTCCATGGATGAACTCTTTGGCGAGATTCCGCAGCAACTGCTGTTCAATCGCGAATTCAACCTTCCCGAGGCAATGTCCGAGGTTGAAATACGCAACTATTTTGAGGCACTGGGTAAACGCAACAGCGACCTTGTATGCTTTGCGGGTGCCGGTGTCGAAGACCACTATTCGCCGTCAGTGATTGCTCCCATAATCTCCCGCGGCGAGTTCCTTACTGCATACACTCCCTATCAGCCCGAAATTTCACAAGGTACGTTGCAGTATATATTCGAGTACCAGTCTATGATTTGCGAGCTCACAGGAATGGATGTCACCAACGCTTCAATGTATGACGGTACAACCGCTACAGCCGAAGCCATGATGATGTGCGTTGCCATTGCAAAGAAACGTAACAAGGTACTCATTTCGGCAACCGTCGACCCAAAGGTAAAGCGTGTTGTCGAGACATACGCAAAGTATCAGGACGTGGTAATTGAGACCATAGCCGAAAAGGATGGCGTTACCGACCTTGCCGACCTTGAAGCAAAACTCGCTGCCGATGATGTTGCAGGCGTTATCCTTGCACAGCCTAACTTCTACGGTATTGTAGAGGACTACGCAGGTGTTGCCGATATGTGCCATGCACGAAAGGCACAACTTGTGATGAATGCCAAACTTTCTGCTCTTGCAGTTTTAAGGACTCCGGCAGAGTGGGGCGCAGACATTGCCTGCGGCGACGCGCAGTCACTTGGTATCCCAATGTCATACGGCGGTCCTTATGTAGGTTATCTTGCATGCACAAACGCTCATGTGCGCAAGTTGCCCGGGCGTATTGTCGGTGCAACGACCGATGTCGACGGCAAACGGGCATTCGTGCTCACCCTTCAGGCACGCGAGCAGCACATCCGCCGTGAGAAGGCGAACAGCAACATCTGTTCCAACCAGTCGCTCATGGCATTGTGGGTAACAATCTACATGTCGGTGATGGGGCACAAGGGACTCAGCGGGGCTTGCTCGCTTTCGTACAGCGGTGCGCATTACCTCGCCCAGCAACTTGTTGCTACGGGCAAGTGCACAATGGCGCACGACAAACCATTCTTCAACGAGTTTGCAGTGAAGACAACAGTTCCTGCACAGCAGGTTCTTGAGGCTCTCCTTGCAAACGGCATTCTTGGCGGTGTGCGCATAGCCGATGACACTCTGCTTGTTTGTGTTACCGAGCAGCGCACCAAGGCCCAGATGGACAAGTTCGTTGAAATAGTTAGTAACATTTAATATAAGGAGGAGATACTATGATACGCAATTATGACAAATTGATATTCGAACTCTCAAAAGAGGGTTGCACTGGATATTCTCTTCCAAAGAATGAACTTAAGGAACTGCATTGCATGTGCCGGTTGCCGGCGAATCTTAAACGCGAGTCGACACCCGAACTTCCCGAGGTTACCGAGTTCGATGTGGTACGTCACTACACCAACCTCTCGAACAAGAACTTTGGTGTTGATACCGGTTTCTATCCTCTTGGCAGCTGTACAATGAAGTACAATCCGCGCATAAACGAGGAGATAAGCGCATTGCCGTCGTTTGCACGCCTGCACCCGGCAGCACCGGTCGAGGCGGCACAGGGCGCTCTCGAGGTTTACTACAACCTTGCCGAGTCGCTTGCCGAAATAAGCGGTCTTGCAGCATTCACTCTTAACCCATATGCCGGTGCTCATGGAGAACTTACGGGTCTCATGATTATGCGCTCATATCACATGCAGCGTGGCGATACAAAGCGCACAAAGGTTATTGTACCCGACAGCGCCCATGGTACCAACCCCGCGAGTGCGGCAGTTTGCGGTTTGCAGATTGTAGAGGTAAAGTCAACAGCCAACGGCACGGTAGACGTTGAGGATTTGAAGCCTTTGCTTGATGATACAGTGGCAGGTATAATGATGACCAACCCCAACACGTTGGGTATCTTTGAGACGGAAATTCCTGAGATTGCACGCCTTGTACATGAGTGCGGCGGTTTGCTCTACTACGATGGAGCCAACCTCAACGCAGTGCTCGGCAAATGCCGTCCCGGCGACATGGGCTTCGACATCATGCACATAAACCTGCACAAGACCTTCTCCACACCCCATGGTGGCGGTGGTCCGGGCGACGGTCCTGTAGGTGTACGCGCAGGCCTTGAAGCATTGTTGCCTAACCCGCAGGTAAAGAAGGACGCTGACGGCAAGTTCTACATAGACACCGATGAGAAGTCGGCAGGCCATGTATCCAACTTCCTTGGCAACTTCGGTGTGCTGCTGCGCGCCTATACATATATCCTCACCCTCGGCCGTGAGAACGTGAAGATGGTTGGGCCGCTTGCAGTGCTCAATGCCAACTATGTTAAGGAGTTGCTAAAGAATGAGTACTACCTGCCTATCGAGGGCGTATGCAAGCATGAGTTCGTGTTCGACGGTCTTGCCGACAAGTCAACAGGCGTCACGACACTCGACATTGCCAAGCGCCTGCTCGATTACGGCTACCACGCGCCCACAATCTACTTCCCATTGCTGTTCCACCAGAGCATTATGATTGAGCCCACCGAGACCGAGAGCAAGGAGACACTCGACGAGTTCATCGCAGTGATGAAGAAGGTCGCTGCCGAGGCAATAGAAAACCCCGATGTTGTGAAGAGCGCCCCGCACAGCACCCCCGTGCGCCGCCTGGACGAGACAACAGCAGCACGTTTCCCAAAGACTACTTATAGGCAACTGAAAGGGTAACGTGTAATGTTAAATGCTTTATGTTGCTTGTAACATCGTAGCAGAGCAGCATAATATTTATAGAAGAGGTAAAGGATTCAGGTTCTTTACCTCTTTGTTTTGTGCGTGATACCATTTTAAACTTTTAAATTCATATTCTGTTTATGTTAGAAATGGTATTTGTATTTATATTCTTGTTATATGTGTTGCCCGTGATTGTTTGTGCTGTGTGCTACAAATTATGGGGAGGCCAAATTAGGTTGCCTGGACAAAATGGGTGATGAAAATCTATTAAAAGGTTCTTATTGGACATTTCGGGTGATAACTTCCATCATCTGGGCTAGCCCAGATGATGGAAGTAGTGCCTAATAATGCCGCATTATGTACTCGTCCA
>JAFQUE010000007.1 GCA_017408685.1 Bacteroidaceae bacterium
AAGGTTGATGACTGCCGTTGAATACAAGACGAGCAAAAGCGAGTAAGAACCTCTAAACAGCATTCCTTGACAATCATACAAACCTATTTTGATTATTGGGAATAAGGTTCTGCCCCCCCCAGACTTTGCAGGTGAACCGACTCAACGTAACAGTTAAGAAAGAACGACAACAAAAAGAATACAAGATAACAGGTTAAGGGTAAAACAAACAAAGGAATAACAGTTTTATTTAGTTGAGTTATTTCGTACACACGAAATTTCTACTGAGCCGCAAGTTGTGTTGAAGAATATAAGACTTATATCTATTCCCATTTCCATGTCATCATAAGAGTATCCCCCCCCAACTTTTTACGTTGACCCATGAAAACCGACATATTTATTTACATACAATACTAAATAAAAATTCTCGCACTGCTCCTTTCGGGCAGTGCGAGAATTTTATTTAAGCAAGCACTATTTTACTTAAACTCATCCCAACTCTTCACCGGCAATTCCTTCACGTCGATGTTACAGAAAGCATTGATGAATGCGCTTGCAAGGCGTGCGTTGGTTATGAGCGGGATGTTGTGGTCGATGGCTGCACGGCGTATGCGGTAGCCATTGGTGAGTTCGCGCTTGGTATGGTTCTTTGGGATGTTGATGATGAGGTCGAAACGGTGGTCAGCAATCATCTGCATTACATTATTCTCGGCATTGGGGTCTTCATCGGGCCACATTACAGGTGTAGCCTTTATACCATGTTCGTTCAAGAACTTGGCTGTACCCAGTGTGGCGTATATGTTATACCCCTTCTGTTGCAGCACAGCCGATGGCTCAAGCAGGTCGACCTTTGACTTTGCCGCACCAGAAGAGAGCATAACATTCTTTTCGGGAACACTGTAACCAACTGCAATCATTGCATTCAGCAGTGCCTCGTCGAAATCGTCACCAATACAGCCCACCTCACCAGTAGAAGACATGTCAACACCAAGTACCGGGTCGGCCTGGTGCAGGCGGCTGAAAGAGAACTGGGAAGCCTTCACACCAATCCAATCGATATCAAATGCCGATTTGTCGGGCTGGCTGTAAGGAGCGCCGAGCATAATGCGTGTAGCAGTCTCGATGAAGTTGCGTTTGAGTACCTTTGACACAAACGGGAACGAACGGGAAGCACGCAGGTTACACTCGATTACCTTTACCTCGTTGTTCTTGGCAAGGAACTGTATGTTGAAAGGACCGGAAATGTTGAGTTCCTTTGCAATGCGGCGACTAATCTTCTTTATGCGGCGTGCAGTCTCGAAGTAGATTTTCTGTGCCGGGAACACCAATGTAGCGTCACCGGAGTGTACGCCAGCAAACTCAACATGCTCCGAAATTGCATACTCCACTACCTCGCCGTTCTGTGCCACGGCGTCGAACTCAATCTCCTTGGTCTCCATCATGAACTGTGAAACCACAACAGGGAACTCCTTTGAAACCTCGGCAGCCATCTTGAGGAACTCCTGAAGTTCCTCTTCGTTGTAGCATACATTCATGGCTGCGCCGGAAAGCACGTATGAAGGACGCACAAGAACAGGATAGCCAACCTTGCCTACAAATTCCTTCATATCCTCAATGCTTGTGAGTTCCTTCCATGCGGGCTGGTCAATGCCCAACTGGTCGAGCATTGCAGAGAACTTGTGACGGTTCTCGGCGCGGTCAATGCACAGAGGTGATGTACCCAGGATGGGCACTGCCTGACGGTGCAGTTTCATGGCGAGGTTGTTAGGAATCTGGCCGCCCACCGAAACTATTACACCACCCGGTTGTTCAAGGTCGATGACATCGAGTACGCGCTCCAAAGAGAGTTCATCGAAGTAGAGACGGTCACACATGTCATAGTCGGTAGAAACAGTCTCGGGGTTGTAGTTTATCATTATTGACTTGTAGCCGAGTTTGCGGGCTGTCTGCACGGCATTCACCGAACACCAGTCGAACTCTACCGATGAACCGATACGGTATGCGCCTGAACCGAGCACAACCACAGACTTGTCGTTCTTGTAGTAGTTTACATCATATCCTTTAGTGCCGTATGTCATGTAGAGGTAGTTGGTGAGTTCGGGGTGCTCCGAAGCCACAGTGTTAATGCGTTTCACCGCCGGGAGAATACCCAGTTCCTTACGACGGGCACGCACTGCAAGGTTACCTGTCTCCATGTTCTTCTGTTCTTTAAGCACGAAGCGTGAAATCTGGAAGTCGGAAAAACCGAGTTCCTTCGCACGGCGCAGAACATCCTCGGGAAGTTCCTCGAGTGTGTTGTAACCTTCGAGCACATGCTTGTAGTCAACAATGTTCTTGAGTTTGCCAAGGAACCAAGGGTCAATTTTTGTGAGTTCGCTTATGCGCTCAACGGTGTAACCCTCCTCAAGAGCCGAAGCAATTGAGAACACGCGCATGTCGGTGGGGTTGGCAAGTTCCTCGTCGAGGTTGTCGAAGTGTGTGTGCTCGTTGCCCACGAAACCGTGCATGCCCTGACCTATCATGCGAAGACCCTTCTGTATAACCTCTTCGAATGAACGGCCTATAGACATGATTTCACCCACGGACTTCATGCTTGAACCAATCTGGCGTGACACGCCTGCGAACTTGGTCAAGTCCCAACGTGGAATCTTGCAAATAAGATAATCGAGTTCAGGAGCCTTGTATGCACTGTTGGGAGTACCCATTTCGCCAATCTCGTCGAGCGTGTAACCAAGGGCAATCTTTGCAGCGACGAATGCGAGAGGATAACCGGTTGCCTTTGAGGCGAGGGCCGAAGAACGGCTCAAACGTGCATTAACCTCAATAACACGGTAGTCGTTGGTTTCGGCATTGAATGCATACTGGATGTTACACTCGCCCACGATACCGAGGTGGCGGATGGCCTTCACCGAGATCTCCTGCATGAACTTCACCTGCTCGGGTGTGAGTGAGCATGTGGGAGCAACAACAATAGACTCACCGGTGTGAATGCCCAGCGGGTCAAAGTTCTCCATGCTTGCCACTGTGAAGCAGTGGTCGTTGGCGTCGCGGATAACCTCGAATTCTATCTCCTTCCATCCCTTGAGAGACTCCTCTACGAGGAGTTGGTTCGAGAAGGTAAATGCACTCTCGGCGAGTTCCTTGAAACTCTCCTCGTCGCGGCAGATACCGCTACCGAGACCGCCGAGCGCATAGGCCGAACGTACCATGACAGGAAAACCGATACGGTGAGCAGCGGCAAGAGCGTCCTCCATGCTCTCTACAGCCTGGCTCACAGGTGTCTTCATTGGAATCTCATCGAGTTTCTTCACAAAGAGGTCGCGGTCCTCGGTGTACATGATAGCCTCTACCGAAGTACCAAGAACCTTAACGCCGTATTTTTCAAGAATACCCTTCTGGTATAGTTCGGTACCGCAGTTGAGTGCAGTCTGACCACCGAATGCAAGCAGAATGCCGTCGGGGCGCTCCTTCTTGATAATCTCCTCCACATTGTGAATATCTACGGGAAGGAAGTATACCTTGTCGGCAATGCCTTCTGAGGTCTGGATGGTTGCCACGTTCGGGTTGATTAGCACTGACTGTATACCCTCTTCGCGGAGTGCCTTGAGTGCCTGCGAACCAGAATAGTCGAACTCTCCTGCCTGACCAATGCGCAGAGCACCGGAGCCGAGCAATAACACTTTTTTCAGTTTTTCTTTCATGATTATATTAATGTTTGTTATTCTTTATTTATAGAGATACTTCTCATAATGATATACAAACGCTTCATTCACCAGACGGTTGCCGCCGGGTGTGGGATATATGCCGCTGAAGTACCAGTCGCCAAGGTGGTTGGGACAGGCGTCGTGCAAACCTTCAAGGCTCTGGAACACAAGTTCAAGGTCGGCATTAAGGTCTACGGGTTTCAACAGGTCGGCAATTTTTCTTGAAATCTCGTCGGCACTGAACTGGTGATAGATTGCACGTGTGCAGTTCACCTGCTCGGCATCGGGTTTCTTCAGTTCCTCGAGACAAGCACGGTATGTTTCGTCAATGAGCGAGCGCTTGCCGTTCTCATAGAGCAGTTCAAGCGCAGCCTTGAAGGCCACGAAGTGGTCGAACTTCTCCATATCGATACCGTAATAGTCGGGGTAACGGATTTGCGGACTTGAGGAGACTACCACAATCTTCTTGGGTTCAAGGCGGTCGAGGATGTTGAGGATACTCTGCTTGAGAGTGGTTCCGCGAACTATACTGTCATCAATCACAACAAGATTGTCGACCTTTGGTTTGATGGTGCCATAGGTGATGTCGTACACGTGAGCGGCAAGGTCGTTGCGCTTGTCGCTTGTGGAGATAAATGTACGCATTTTGATGTCCTTGTTGGCAACCTTCTCCTGGCGCACTTTCTTTGCCACAATGGCCTGCACTTCTTCGGGAGTGAAATCCTTGCCCGATGTGAGTTCCTTCATTTTCCACTCGTTGAGGAACTCCTCCATGCCTTCTACCATTCCATAGAATGCCATTTCGGCAGTGTTGGGAATGAATGAGAACACAGTGTTGTCAAGGTCGTAGTTTATGGCCTTGAGTATCTGTTCCTTGAGGTTTGCGCCGAGTCTTTTTCTCTCTTTGTATATGTCGCCGTCGTTGCCGCGGCTGAAATATATTCTCTCGAACGAACATGGAAGGAAGGCCTTCTGCTCAATAATCTGCACGCTACGCAGTTCACCACGTTTGTTCATAATGAGCGCCTCGCCCGGTTTCATTTCAATGACCTCGTCGGCCTTCAGATTCATTGCAGTCTGCAATGCCGCACGCTCGCTGGCAACAAGGAAAATCTCGTCATTGGCATACCAATAGGCAGTGCGCACGCCCCAAGGGTCGCGCATTGCAAACATCTCGCCGCTGCCGGTAACGCCGCAGAACACGTAACCGCCGTCGAGCATTGGGGTCGAGGTGCGCAGTACATTGGCTATATCCATGCGGTCCTCTATGGTGTTTGTGATATCCATTCCCTGAATGCCCTCAACCTCGCACTCCTTGAAAATGCGCTCCACCTCGCGGTCGAGACGGTGACCCATGAGTTCAAGCATAATGTATGTGTCGGCATGCACGCGCGGGTGCTGGCCATGTGAAACGAGTTCGTGGAACACATCGTCCACATTTGTTATATGGAAGTTACCGCAAAGGGCAAGATTCTTCGCTCTCCAGTTGTTGCGACGCAGGAAAGGGTGCACATACTGCATGCCGGTCTTTCCGGTCGCAGAATAGCGCAGGTGACCCATGTAGAGTTCACCGGCAAAACCAAAATGGCGATATGCATAGTCAGCATTGTTCTTCATCTCCTTTGGATGTGAAGCAATGCCTTTGTTTGCCAAATCAAAAACCTCGGAGATAGCACCCGAGCCTTCGGCTCTCTCACGAAACATATAATCTTCACCGGGAGAAGCCTTCAACTTCACGCAAGCAATACCTGCGCCCTGCTGACCACGGTTATACTGCTTGTTCATCAACAAGAACATCTTGTTCATACCGTAAGCCCATGTACCGTACTTTTCCTGATAATAGTTCAAGGGTTTACGAAGGCGAATCATCGCCACACCACACTCATGCAATAGGGGTTCCATAAAATTTCTTAAATAATTTTCGCTAATATACAAAAAAAAGTCGTTCCATAAAGAAACGACCATATAAAACTACAAAAAAGTGACCATATCAATAGAAAACAGGGGGGCAAAAACCGCAACGGAACATCTTTTAGGCTCCGTCGGCAGAAAGTTTCTATACTCCCCTTTTTTCATATATTAATCTTTTAACGTTGCAAAGATAAATAAAAAATTATACACAGGCGACAAGGAAAGAAATATTTTCAACAGAAATTACATAAAACATGGCTCACCTGCAGAATCTTATTCCCAAAAATCAAAATAGATTTGTATGATTGTCAGGGAATGCTGTTTAGAGGTTCTTACTCGCTTTTGCTCGTCTTGTATTCTACGGCAGTAATCAACCTTGATTGTTTACTTGGATTTTTCTTCAACTCTTGCTTTCATGTCCTTTTGGACCCAAAGTACAATGACGATAAATAGTGTTGGAGATTTTTCGCTTCGCTCAAAATGAATTTGTCATCGGTGAGTTTTACAGCCATCACCCGCGTGGCCCACGCGGGTGACTCTTACTCGCAGTTTTTATTATCCTTTATAATTCTTGTGGAACTCAACCACAGCCTCAATGCCCTTGCGGAATATATCAAGGTTAAAATTCTCATTGGGTGAATGGATTGCGTCGCTCTCAAGACCGAATCCCATGAGCACGGTCTTCACACCCAGAATCTTTTCGAAGTCACTGATAATGGGAATACTGCCGCCGCGGCGCACAGCAAGCGGTTTCTTGCCGAAGGCTTTCTCGAAGCCTGCCTCGGCAGCCTTGTATGCGGGCAGCGTGATTGGGCACACATAGCCCTGGCCGCCATGCATGGGGGTAATCTTTACCTTTACGCAGTCGGGAGCAAGTGATGAGAAGTAATCGACGAACATCTTTGAAATTTTCTCATGGTCCTGATGTGCCACAAGACGGCAAGAGACTTTTGCATAAGCCTTTGATGGAAGGACTGTCTTGCTGCCCTCGCCCGTGTAACCGCCCCAAATTCCGCACACGTCGAACGACGGACGGCAACTGTTGCGTTCAAGGGTAGAATACCCCTTCTCGCCACGCAGGGCATTGACATCGATTGCAGCCTTATATTTCGCTTCGTCAAACGGAATTGACGCCAGCATGTCGCGCTCCTCTTTAGAGAGTTCCTCCACATCGTCGTAGAAGCCGGGAATTGTTATACGGTCGTCGGCGTCGGTCATCTTTGCAATCATTTCGCAAAGCACATTAATGGGGTTTGCAACGGCGCCGCCGAAATGGCCTGAATGCAAGTCGCGGTTAGGACCGGTAACCTCAACCTCCCAATATGCAAGACCACGCAAACCGGTTGTGAGCGACGGCAGTTCGGCACCAAGCATACTTGTGTCGCTAACAAGAATTATGTCGGCTTTAAGAAGTTCCTTGTTCTCTTTGAGGAACGCATTGAGACTGGGCGAACCAATCTCCTCCTCACCCTCGAAGATAAACTTTACATTGTGTTTCAAAAGTCCGTTCTTCGCAACATACTCAAAGGCCTTCGCCTGAATCATTGCCTGACCTTTATCGTCATCGGCACCGCGCCCCCAAATGCGCCCGTCCTTAACCACCATTTCAAACGGATTGCTGTTCCACAATTCCAACGGTTCGGCAGGCATTACATCATAATGAGAGTAGATGAGCACTGTTGGCGCCGTAGGGTCAACAATCTTCTCGCCATATACAAGCGGATTGCCACAGGAAGGCATAACCACTGCCCTATCGGCACCCGCTTCAAGCAGCAGTTCTTTCCATCGCTCGGCACACGCTGCAATATCGGCCTTGTGTTCTGCCTTTGCACTTATACTGGGAATACGTATCAACGATTCGAGTTCTTTGAGAAAACGTTCCTCATTCTCCTGAATATATTTCTTTACTTCCATAATAATTATTATTTGTTTTTTGCTTTACCGCAAAGATAAACATTTAGCCCTTCAGCACAACAATCTTTGCGTTATTTTTGAAAAAAGCATACTCCACATTTTGTTTTCTTCACCTTTTGCACTAACTTCGCAACGCAAAATTAAAAAAAGACTTGCGGTTGTAAGGTCTCTAAAGTCTCTAAGGAGGTTAATGAAACTGCCGAATTAGCTCAGTTGGTAGAGCAACTCATTCGTCCAAAAGATGAATAAGGTACAGGCCGGGGCAAAGATTTTAAGACTCGTTGGTTACCATGTAACTTACATTTTGCCGAATTTGTTGAATATTTTCAACTTACATTTTGCCGAATTAGCTCAGTTGGTAGAGCAACTCATTCGTAATGAGTAGGTCCGGGGTTCGAGTCCCCGACTCGGCTCAAAGCAAAAAGGCTGCGTCAGACATTGACGGAGCCTTTAATTCTTGAAAACACACATAATGTCGAACAGTTACTTCCAATTCAAGCAATTCACTATCAACCAAGAAGGCTGCGCCATGAAAGTCGGCACCGACGGTTGCCTGCTGGGCGGTTGGTTCGACTGTTCAAACAGCCGCAGGATTCTTGACATCGGTTGCGGCAGCGGACTTATATCAATTATGGCAGCACAGCGCTGCAACGCGCACGTCACCGGCATTGAAATTGAGAAGAATGCAGCCCAACAAGCAAGCGCAAACGTTAATGCTTGCCCATGGAGTGAGAGAATAGAGATTGTAAACTGCGACATCCTGCAATACTCCCCCATTGAACCGTTCGACACCATTGTATGCAACCCGCCCTACTTTGTGAACAGTTTAAAATGTGATGAACAATCACGCACCATGGCCCGCCATAGCGACACGCTCGATTGCAGAAGTTTTTTCAAAAAAGCAAACACGCTACTCACCGGCAATGGAAAGATTTCTATTGTAATCCCGACAGATATTCTTGAGGAGTGGAAAGACAGCGCCGCACTTTGTGGGTTCTGCCCCTCGCGCGTCACATATATAAAGACCACACCACGCAAAGAACCCAAAAGAGTACTTGTGGAATTTTCCCGCACATTACGCTGCGACACCATAACCGCAACACTTGTGCTCGAAGACTCGCCGGGAGTCTACAGCAAAGAGGCACAGAAAATCCTGCGCGACTTCTATCTGAAGATAATGTAAGGATTGGATTTCAGAGGGAATTGTAGTGCTTTCAACTTTCCGCTTTAAACTTTCAACTTAGTCTTTACCCCACATTGCCCGCTATGACATCAAAGAACAGGCGGTAAAGAGGTTGCGGCGTACATGTGCCATCCCAACCCGGCAGAGCAAGAACCTTAAGACCCGAGGGGACAACCTCAACAAGCAGTTCAGCCTCCATTTCACACGGTTCGCCATCGTAATGCACGGGACCGGGAGTATTGCGTTTTATCTTGACCCAAGGAGCCGACAATGTCGTCATGCGATTGTTATTGTTAAACTGACTGGTAAAGAGTTGTGCTACAATTTCGGGGACCTCAATCGGTTGAAATGGAGAAAGCACGGAAATTGTAAGGAGACCGTCGCGCATTGAGGCGTACGGGGCAATATATGCATTATTGCCATATTGGGCAGCATTGCCGCATGCAATGACAAAGGCTTTAAAACTTCTCTTCTGATGAGGGGTCTCTATTCTATAAGTTTCGGGCTTGTATGTAACCCAATCGGTGAGAGTCTTCTGTACATAACTGAACATACCGCGGCGGTTGCCGTGGGCAAAATGGTCGCTCACAAGAGCGTCAAAACCAACTCCGCATGCACAGAAAAAAGGATGTCTGTTCAGTTTACCATAATCGATGTTGGTAACATCGGCCGAATTTATGAACTCAATGGCACCGCGCACATCCATTGGAATTCCCAAATGACGTGCAAAACCATTGCCCGAGCCGCACGGGATAACGCCCATGGCCGTACCGGTGTGCACCAGCGAGGAACCCACTTCGTTTACCGTGCCATCACCCCCCACAGCCACAACGACATCAACCCCGCGTTCAGCCGCCTCCTTTGCAAGTTCTGTTGCATGCCCTGCATATTGGGTATATTCAATCTTGTACTCATACCTACCCTTGTCAAGATATTTCTCAACAAGTTGAGGTATGCGCCTTTTCTTCTGCACACCCGATTTGGGGTTAATCAGGAACAATATGCTCTTTTTTTTCTCGGTCACAGGCTACGCTTTATGTTTTGCGCTGCAAAGTTAACAAAAAGAGACAAAAGAAAGATTGCATAATCAAACATTTTAAGTCCAAAAAGAAAGACCAGTATCTATGTTCACTACATTTCATTCTAATAAACGTGAACTTGGTATAAACTCAACAAAATCGCAAGGCACTTATAATATAATTATAATTAAATAATGTTTTTCAATAAGTGAAAATTTCAGCATGTCAACAAAAAGCAGTATATTTGCAAATTGCCGGCATATTCAGAATGCCGCTTATAAGAAACTGAAAACAATATTATTGAGAATGAGCAGAAAGGATTCAGAAAGAGAAGCATTGAATACTGTAGATAATGAGACCGACAACCCGATATCCATTATAACAGAAATAAAGAGTGATGACGTCTTTGAAGTTTTTCAGGACAGAATCATGCCTGTATTGCCGTTGCGCAACATGATACTCTTCCCCAACACGATACTGCCGGTTACCGTTGGGCGCAAGTCTTCGAAGAAACTTGTTGAAGCAGTCCGTGGCACAGATACCAAGATTGCGGTCGTGTGCCAAAAGGACCCGAGAACCGAAGTTCCCGGCATGGATGACCTTTACACCATAGGAACTACTGCAAGGATTGTCCGCGTTCTTGATTTGCCCGACGAGACTACAACAATCATTCTGCAGGGTTTGTACAAGATGGAACTCAAAAGCATACACAGCGACCAACCATATATTACAGGAAAGGCCGACAGCATTTTTGAGGAGATAGAGAACGACAAGGAGTTCCACATGTTGGTGAAGAGTTGTCAGGATTCAGCTATTGAAATCCTGAAGATGTCGGAGAATGCCGAAGAGGCAACTTTCAACATGGGCAGCATACACGAGGAGATTCAAATGCTGAATTTCCTGTGTACAAACATTAAAATGCCACTGAAGGAAAAGGCAGAACTTCTCGCCGAGGACTCAATAAAGGAACGCGCATACAAGTTGCTGACTATCCTCGACCGCGAGAAACAGTTCATTGAGATACAGCGCCACATAATGCAAAAGACCCATAGGGAGATTGACCAGCAGCAGAGGGAGTACTTCGTGCAGCAGCAGATAAAGAACCTGCAGGAAGAACTCGGAGGCAGCATTCAGGAACAGGACGCTTTTGAACTGCGCGCAAAGGCCGACGAAAAAGGATGGAGCAAGGAGACTGAAGAGATATTCGAAAGAGAACTGGCTAAACTCGACAGGATGAACCCCCAAAGCCCCGACTACCATGTTCAGTTGAACTATCTGCAGCAGTTCGTGAGCCTCCCATGGGGAAAATGCACAACCGACAATCTTGACATAGAGAATGCACGCAAGGTCCTCGACAGTGACCACTACGGCATTGAGAAAGTCAAGGAAAGAATACTCGAGCACCTCGCAGTGATAAAAATGCGCGGCGACCTCAAGTCACCTATCATATGTCTCTATGGTCCTCCGGGGGTAGGAAAGACCTCGCTCGGAAAATCCATAGCAAAATCACTGAGAAGGGAATATGTAAGAATGTCGCTTGGCGGAATCCATGACGAAGCGGAAATCAGAGGACACCGCAGGACGTATGTAGGGGCAATGCTCGGACGCATACTCAAGAACATAGTAAAGGCCGGTTCGGATAACCCGGTATTCATTCTCGACGAGATTGACAAAGTAGGCAGCGAAAGGTCGCACGGCGACCCGTCATCGGCATTGCTTGAGGTTCTTGACCCCGAGCAGAACATAGCATTCCACGACAACTTCCTCGACATCGACTACGACCTCTCAAAGGTTATGTTCATTGCCACAGCAAACAATCTTGCCAACATTCCGGCCCCACTGCTCGACCGCATGGAACTCATTGAGGTAAGCGGTTACCTCACCGAAGAGAAAATTGAGATTGCCAAACGCCACCTGATTCCTAAAGAGAAGGAGGCCAACGGCATTGCCGGTGAAAAGATAACGATAAGCAAGACCGCCATCGAGCAGATTATCGAAGGATATACCCGCGAATCGGGCGTGCGCGGCCTTGAAAAGAAGATTGGCAAAATATGCCGCCGCCTGGCATGCCAGAAAGCCACCACGGGCGATATTGAGACACGCAGCATAAAACCGTCTGACCTGAACGAGTTGCTTGGAGTGAGAGAATTTACCCGCGAGAAATACAACGGCAACGAATATGCAGGCGTTGTGACCGGGCTCGCGTGGACTGCTGTCGGCGGAGAGATTCTTTTCATCGAGACCAGCCTTAGCCACGGCAAGGGAGAGAAACTCACACTCACAGGAAACCTGGGCGATGTGATGAAGGAGTCGGCAATGCTTGCGCTTGAATATGTAAAGGCACATTCGGCCGAGATAGGCATACCCGATGAGGTTTTCGAGAAGTGGAACATACACCTTCATGTACCCGAGGGGGCAATACCCAAGGACGGCCCGTCGGCCGGTATAACCATGGCAACTGCACTGGTATCGGCACTCACACAGCGGCAGGTAAGGCCAAACATTGCCATGACCGGAGAGATAACCCTCCGTGGCAAGGTATTGCCTGTTGGAGGCATAAAAGAGAAGATTCTTGCAGCAAAGCGTGCCGGAATAACGGATATCATAATATGTGAGGAGAACAGGCGCAACATTGAAGCCATCCCCGAAATGTATGTGAAAGGACTCACTTTCCACTATGTGACAGACATAAAGGAAGTGCTTGGGATTGCGTTGCTCGACAAGAAAGTAAAGGACCCAATTAAACTGACAGATTGACGTGAAGTTCAACCTCATACACACTGACAGCGGCAGCAAGGCACGTGCCGGCGTACTGTCTACGGACCATGGCGACATCATGACACCTATTTTCATGCCGGTGGGGACAGTAGGTTCGGTGAAGGGTGTGCAGATTCCGCACCTCAAGGACGATATCAAAGCACAGATTATCCTTGGGAACACATACCACCTGTACCTGCGCCCCGGTCTCGAGGTACTCGAGAGGGCCGGCGGTCTTCACAAGTTCAACTCCTGGGAGCGCCCCATTCTCACCGACAGCGGCGGTTTTCAGGTATTCTCGCTAAAGGACATACGCAAGATGAACGAGGAAGGTGTTGAATTCCGTTCACACATCGACGGTTCCAAGCACTTTTTCTCACCCGAGAGAGTGATGGACATAGAACGCAGCATAGGTGCCGATATAATTATGGCATTCGATGAGTGCACTCCGGGTACAGCCGACTACAACTATGCCAAGAAATCAATGGAACGCACACACCGCTGGCTTGACCGCTGCATTGGGCGCCTGAAGGAGACAGAACCCATGTACGGATATGAGCAGCAGTTGTTCCCCATTGTACAGGGTTGTGTATACCCCGACCTGCGTCGCCAATCGGCAGAGTTCATTGCCTCAAAGGAGGCTGCCGGCAATGCCATAGGCGGACTTGCCGTGGGCGAACCGGCCGAAAAAATGTACGAGATGATTGAGGTGGTGAATGAGATTCTGCCAACCGACAAGCCTCGCTACCTTATGGGGGTGGGCACACCGGCAAACATTCTCGAAGGCATTGAACGTGGCGTGGACATGTTCGACTGCGTAATGCCCACCCGCAACGGGCGCAACGCAATGCTATTCACCAAGAACGGCATAATGAACATGCGCAACGAAAAGTGGAAATACGACTACTCCCCTATTGAAGAGGATGGAGCCTCATTCGTGGACACTCTCTACAGCAAGGCCTATCTGCGGCACCTGTTCATTGCACAGGAACTGCTTGCACTGGAAATAGCGTCGATACACAACCTTGCCTTTTACGTTTGGCTCACCCAGGAAGCGCGCAAGCACATCCTCCTTGATGACTTCGCGGTATGGAAGAAAGAGATGCTTGAAAAGGTTACGCGCAGATTGTAAATGGAAAAGCAAAGAACAACACAAGACAGCGAATAGAACAACGGCTTTTATGAAATGGCTTGATTATTTTAAACTGAAGAAACTTGACTGGTACATAATCAAGAAGTTCCTGGGAACTTACTTCTTCTCATTGGCACTCATTATAATAGTGATTGTAGTGTTCGACTATAATGAGAAGATTGACAAGTTCGCGACTTCCAATGCCACTGCAAGTGAAATCATATTCGACTACTACATGAACCTTGCGCCCTACTATGCAAACACGTTCAGCGCACTGTTTGTGTTCATATCGGTAATATATTTCACATCGAAACTTGCCGACAACTCTGAAATAATTGCAATGCTTGCCTCGGGCGTGAGTTACAGAAGACTGATGAAACCATATATGGTTGCGGCAGGAATAATAGCCTTGATGACATATGTGCTGAGCGCCTATGTCATACCACAAGGAAACAGCACCAGAATTGCCTTTGAGCAGGAATACAACAAGAAAAATAAAAAAGAAGCGGCAAGCAACATACAGGTGAAACTGGACGAGAACACCATTGCATTCATGGAACGTTTCGAGAGCCGTAACAATATGGGTTGGAGATTCTCCCTGGACAAGTTCGAAGGGAAGAAACTCGTTTCGCACATGACAGCAAACAACATTTCGTATAACCCCGACAAACCCGGCACATGGACTGCACGCCGTTGGGTCATAAGAGAACTGAAGGACGACAAAGAGGTGATACGTTCAAGCAACAGAGAGACCATAGACACTGTGCTGCCGCTTGAACCAAGCGACTTCCTCATATCGGAAGATGAGCAGGAGACAATGACGAGTCCTGTACTCAGCAGTTACATAGACAAGCAGAAAAAGAGAGGAATAGGCAACATCAAACCCTTTGAGATCGAGTACCACAGGCGCATAGCCATGTCCTTTGCAGCATTTATCCTCACCATAATAGGCGCCTCCCTCTCTTCAAGAAAGAGGAAAGGCGGAATGGGCCTCTCGTTGGGAATTGGGCTGGCCCTCAGTTTCTCGTACATAATGTTCCAGACAGTATCGTCGGCCTTTGCCGAACAAATGCCTGTTATGCTTGCAGTGTGGATACCGAATATAATATATACATTCATAGCAATATACCTCTATCGTAGAGCCCCAAGATAAGAAAAGACATGTATTTTGACGAATTGGATTTTGAAGACGAAGTGCTCGACGCACTCGACGCCATGAACTTTGTCGAGTGCACCCCCATTCAGGAGCAGACATTGGAACCACTGATGGAAGGGCGAGACCTCATTGGCGTGGCGCAGACAGGAACCGGAAAAACAGCCGCATATCTGTTGCCCGTACTCAACAGACTTTGCCGCGGCGGATATCCCGAGGACGCCATAAACTGTGTAATAATGGCGCCTACACGCGAACTGGCACAGCAGATTGACCAGCAACTTGAAGGTTTCACATATTTCATGAAGATATCGAGCATTGCCGTATATGGCGGCAACGACGGGCAACGTTACGAACAGGAACTGCGCGGAATGTCCCGCGGAGCAGACATCATTGTAGCAACCCCCGGAAGACTCATAAGCCACATAAATCTTGGAAAGATTGACCTGTCAAAGGTTTCATTCTTCATCCTTGACGAGGCCGACCGCATGCTCGACATGGGATTCTGCAACGATATAATGACCATAGCCAAGCAGTTGCCGAAGGAGAGGCAGACAATGCTGTTCTCGGCAACAATGCCCGAGGAAATCCGTCGCCTTGCAAAAGAGTTGCTTAACGACCCTGTACAGATTACCCTTGCACTTGCAAAACCTGCCGAAGGAATTACCCAACAGGCGTTTGTGTGCCACGAGAGACAGAAAATGGGGATTATAAACAAGATTTTCGAGACCGAGAGCAGCGAAAGGGTCATTCTTTTCGCGTCGCGCAAGACAAAGGTCAAGGAGATTGCACGCGAGATACGCCGCCACGGGTTCAATGTAGGGGAAATGCACAGCGACCTCACGCAGGGCGAGCGCGACGAAATCATGTTCCAGTACAAGAGCCGCAAGATAGACATGATTGTGGCAACAGACATACTTGCCCGCGGAATTGACATTGACGACATACGCATTGTAATAAACTACGACGTACCGCGCGACTGTGACGACTACATACACCGCATAGGACGTACGGCGCGTGCCGGCAGCAAGGGACGCGCAATAACATTCGTCTCGGTAGAGGACCAGGAGTACTTCAAGCGCATTGAAGAGTTTATTGAACAGGATGTCACCAAGATGGAAATCCCGGCCGAACTCGGCGAAGCGCCCGCATACGACCCAAAGAAGAAGCAGAAGGGGGCAACACGTAAAGGCCGAGGAAGGAAAGAGAACGGCAAGGCCAACGGTAAAGGCAAGGAGAAGCACAACAGAAAACCACGAAGAAAGGGTAACAAGCCTGCACCGGAAACAACAGAACAACCGAAAGCGGAGACTTCACAGAACCAACCTGCTGCAGTAGAAACGGAAAAGAAGAAAAGGAACAACCGCCGCCGTTACCGCCGGCCGGCAAAGAAGAACGGCAGCAACCCGCAGGAAAACAAATAAAGAATCATGGCTATAATAAAAGAGGTAAGAGGATTCACTCCTGTCATTGGCAACAACTGCTACATGGCCGAGACAGCGGCAATAATAGGTGACGTGACCATTGGCGACAACTGCTCTGTGTGGTTCGGTACAGTGTTGCGCGGCGATGTGAACAGCATAACAATAGGCAACAACGTCAACATTCAGGACGGCGCAGTAGTGCACACACTTTACCAGCGCTCGAAGACCGTAATTGGTGACAATGTATCAATTGGACACAACGCCACTGTACATGGAGCGACAATTGAGAGCAACTGCCTTATAGGCATGGGAGCGACCGTGCTCGACAATGCAGTTGTGGAGAGCGGAGCAATAGTGGCAGCCAATGCCCTCATTACATCAGGCATGCGTGTCGAAGGCGGTTGGATATACGCCGGCGTTCCGGCAAAGAAAATAAAAGAGGTGAGCAAGGAACAGCAGGAGGACATTGTAAAACGCATTGCCAACGACTATGTGATGTATGCTTCGTGGTACAAGTGAAGAGTACAGAGTACAGATAACAGAGTACAGACACTGTAGGGGCGGTACCGGCGTGTCCGCCCATAAGAGAACAGAGTAAAGAGTACAGAGCAAAGAGTAAAGAGCAAAGAGCAAAGAGCAAAGATAAAAGATAAAAGAGATAACAAACAAAATATAAAACCATTATGAAACATCTATTTTCATTACTGACAACAATTCTCATTGCGGCAGGTGCAATGGCCGGCAACGATGTCACCCTGCACGACGTGATGTACGGCGGTTATTGGCCCGAGACTTACGCGGCCATAAAGCCTATGGCCGACGGCGAGCACTTCGCACGCATGAACAGCGAACGCACCATGATTCTCAAAGGTTCGTTCAAAGACGGTGAAATTGTAGACACACTGTTCAACGTAGCAACAGCACGCGGTTTCAACGAGAAGCGTATCGATGGATACCAGTTCTCACCCGACGAAAAAATCATTCTCCTGCAGACCAAGACACGTGGCATATACCGCCACTCGTTCACTGCAGAACATTACATCTTCAACCGCAAAAGCAACAAGGCCGAGCCGCTGTCAAGCAACGGCGCACAGCAGGTTCCTAAGTTTTCGCCCGACGGCACAATGATTGCATTCGTACGCGACAACAACCTGTTCCTTGTGAAATTACTCTTCGGCAACAGCGAGTCACAGGTAACCAACGATGGCGAGTTCCGCAAGATTATAAACGGAATACCCGACTGGGTATATGAAGAGGAGTTCGCAACCAACTGTTCATTCGACTTCAGCGCCGACAGCAAGGTCATCGCATACATCAAGTACGACGAGAGCGAGGTAATGATGTACGACATGCCCATGTACAACGGCGGACAGAGCAAGGAGTACTTTGACTTCAGCAAGCCATACAGTTTCAAATACCCTGTAGCCGGAGCCGACAATGCAAAAGTATCGGTTCACTCATTCGACATAAAGAGCAAGGTTACACGCCAACTCAACGTGAACATCCCCGAGGAGGGCTACATTCCACGCATTAAATTCACCAAGGACCCCAATATGCTCGCAGTGCTCACCCTCAACCGTCACCAGAGCGTGTTGGAGATACAGGCTGTGAACCCTCTTTCAGGAATAAGCAAGACAATACTGCGCGAGGAGAGCGACACCTACCTCAACGAGCAGACATACAGCGGCATTGAGTTCCTCGACAAATACTTCGTATTCCAGAGCGAACGCAGCGGATATAACCAACTCTACCTCTACAACCTTGCCGGCGAACTCATTCGCCCCATCACAAAAGGCAATTACGAAGTAAAGAAATTCTATGGTTGGGACAGCAAGAAGAACGAGTTCTACTACTCGAGCAACGAAGGCAGCCCCTTGCGCGAGAGTATATATAAGGTAAACGCCAAGGGCAAGAAAACCAAACTGAGCAAGCGCGAAGGCACAAACTCGGCAGTCTTCAGCAGTGGCATGAAGTATTTCATAAATACATATTCAAGCATTGACACTCCGCACACAGTTACCACAAACGACTGCAACGGCAAGCAGTTGAAGACACTCATCGACAACAAGGCACTCACCGAAAAACTTGCAAAGTTCGACATGCCAACCAAGGAGTTCTTCACATTCACCACAAGCGACGGCGTGGAACTCAACGGCTGGATGATTAAACCGCACGATTTCAATGCAAACAAAAAGTACCCCGTAATACTGTTCCAGTACAGCGGCCCCTATTCACAACAGGTAACCGACAACTGGTACATAGGAAACTATGGCAATGCAATGTTCGAGAGTTACATGGCCGGCGAGGGATTCATTATGGTGTGTGTCGATGGGCGCGGTACAGGCGGACGCGGTACCGAGTTCGGCAAATGCACATACTTGAAGATTGGCCAGTACGAGCCTGCCGACCAGGTTGAGACAGCCAAGTACATGGCCTCACTGCCATATGTAGACAAGAACAATATCGGTATATGGGGTTGGAGTTTTGGCGGTTACAACACCCTTATGTCAATGAGCCAGCCCGAGGCAGTGTTCAAGGCAGGTGTTGCAGTTGCTGCACCGAGTGACTGGCGTTTCTATGACACCGTGTACACCGAGCGTTACATGCGCACACCAAAGGAGAACAAGGAGGGTTATGACAAAGGTTCGGCAGTTGTAAACGCAGCCAACCTCAACGGTCACCTTCTGCTCGTTCACGGCACTGCCGACGACAACGTTCACCTGCGCAACATGATACATTACATCGGGGCGCTGACCCAGGCAAACAAGAAGTTCGAGACAGCACTCTACCCCGACAGCAACCACAGCATATATCATGGCGCAAACACACGCTACCACCTCTTTGAGCAGATTGCCGAGTTCTTCAAGGCAAACCTGAAGTAACAGGACAGGAGAGGCGCGCGGGTCGCGGAAGCAAGGACAGTAAAAGCGGAAATATTTCCGCTTTTACTGTGCCTGTCCCGACAGAGCGTAGCGATGAGGAATCTCCCTGTACTCTGTTATCTGTACTCTGTTATCTGTACTCTGTTCTCTAACATATCGCGTCAAGGCTGGGCACATAGCAACGCTGTATGGCACCGGCTATTGCTGTGGCTACTTCAATGTCGCTAAACCCTATTCCGCTACCGAACCTGTAGAGGAGGTCCACCTCCTCCTTGGCGATAATCTTGTCCGACAGTACTATGTGAATAAGGTAATCGAGCATGCTATCCCTCATGCTAGGGTTAATCTCAAGAATCTTGCCCACTGTCTCGTTGAATATATCCATCACATTGCCCTGGGCAATCTCATCAAGATATTTTCGCGGGAAAATCTTAAGCCCTGCCAGCGACTGGATTACCTGTTCTGCTTCTTCCTTGTATATCTGACCGTCAAGGTTCGCTACCAGCAGGCCTGCCGAAGCAATGAAGCGTGCTGTGTACTCGTCGAGCTCGCTGCTCCCTACCTTCAGCAGTATTGAAATGAGTTCATCCATGCCCTTGTCCAGTTCGGCCTTGCTGTTTGCTGTGGCGAACAGGTTGAGGGCCTGTACCCTGATGGGATTGACTGGATGTGATGCCCTGCTTACTCCATTGTCATTCAAGAAGAAGTCGAGACGGCGGTTATTGTCCGCTATCAGGGCGTCAATGCTTACATTCATCTTGCTGAGGTCCAGGCCCGACGCCAGCTTGAAGAAGGCTGTCACACATACATCGAGGTTCCCGACAGCCATATAGCCATATCTGTCAGCAACCAGTTCGGCAAGCTGCTCATGCAGGCGTATCTTGTACTGGAGAGTCACAGGAACCGCGGCATTTGGAGGGAATACAAAATTTATAAGCCTTGCAAGGGCCGTGTCCTTATTTATAAGATGGCCAAGCTCGTGCCCTACAACAAACCTGAGCTCGTCGCTGCTCATGAGCCCGAAGAGCGCAGAATTGATATTCACTATATGCGGCTCGCCTTCATTCTCCGCAGCCACAGAGAATGCGTTTACTGAAGAATCGCCTGTGATGTAGAAATCGACCTTCTCGTCAAACTTGAGCCTGCTCTTCACCTCGTGGCACAAGTCATAGAAATCGCTGAGCAGTTCTTTCTCTACCTTTAGGCTGTGCCCTTCCATTGTACTTCGCCAATAGGTATCGGCGCTTGACACCTTGGTCTTGCGGAGCACCTCCTCTACAACACTTCCCTGAAGGGCATTGTAAATCTGCTCGCCAATCTGCTTCTCCATCTCTATGAACGCAGAAAATCGGTCCGTGTCATTAGAATCGTTCCCCTTGTACTTCTTGAACCACTCCTGCAGGTTGTTTAGATTATTTTCCATAGCTGACAATTGTTTTGTTAATACTGTTTTCTTCACGTGCAGCAAATATACAGTAAACAATCATTACAACCAAGCCTATTTCTATTTTGTTTAACTAATTGCTACTCAAAAGAAAACATAATTTACCCCGGAAACCTTTCAAGGCCTCCGGGGTAAATTATGCAAATGGGGCACTCTTCTTCCAACTAGAAAGTGGAGGCCTGCCTGTTACATTACCGGTTTCGGGGGTGCTGCAAAAGCAAACACAATCAAAGATACAAGAGCAATTGCCATAACAATGAGGGCAATGTTCTTTATCATCTTGCGGCGCTTGACGGCAGCCTTGCGCTTGCGGTCCTTTTCAACACGCGCAGCACTCTTTTTCCTTACCTTTTCTGCCATATTACTTTTCTTCAATATTGACAACAATATTCAGTTCCTCCAACTGTCCGGGTTCAAGTACCGAAGGAGCGTCAATCATAGTGTCGCGGCCCGAGTTGTTTTTGGGGAATGCAATACAGTCACGGATTGAGTCAAGACCGGCAAAGAGACTCACCCAACGGTCAAGACCGTATGCAAGACCGCCATGAGGGGGTGCACCGTACTTGAAAGCGTCGAGCAACCAACCGAACTGCTGCTGTGCACGCTCGGGAGTGAAGCCAAGGAGTTCGAACATCTTGTTCTGGAGTTCGCTGTCGTATATACGGATTGAACCGCCACCAACCTCAACACCGTTTATAACCATGTCATAGGCATTGGCACGCACAGCACCCATATCTGTGTCGAGCAGAGGAATATCCTCGGGCTTTGGTGATGTGAACGGATGGTGCATTGCCATGTAACGGCCTTCCTCCTCGCTGTATTCGAAGAGCGGGAAATCGACCACCCACAGACATGAGAACTTGTTCTTGTCACGCAGACCCAACTGGGAACCGACCTCGAGACGGAGTTCGCAAAGTTGCTTGCGTGTCTTCATTGTATCGTCGCCGCTGAGGATGAGGATGAGGTCACCCGGTTCGGCATTGAAGGCAGCCTTCATTGCCTGCAGCACATCCTGGGTATAGAATTTGTCGACACTTGACTTTACTGTGCCGTCGGCCTCTACACGTGCATATACCATACCCTTGGCACCAATCTGCGGGCGGCGTACAAAGTCGGTGAGCGCGTCAAGTTGCTTGCGGGTATATGTTGCAGCACCCTTGGCACAGATACCGCCAATATATTCGGCACTGTCGAACACACCGAAACCATGGCCCTTCATTATTTCCATGAGTTCAACGAACTCCATGCCGAAACGTGTATCGGGTTTGTCACTGCCGTAATACTTCATGGCGTCGTGCCATGTCATGCGCGGGAACTGCTCTGTGAGTTCAACACCGCGTATTGTCTTGAACAGGTGCTTTGCCATGCCCTCAAAGAGAGTTATCACATCCTCCTGCTCAACGAAACTCATCTCGCAGTCAATTTGGGTGAACTCGGGCTGACGGTCGGCACGGAGGTCCTCGTCACGGAAGCACTTTACAATCTGGAAGTAGCGGTCGAAACCCGAAACCATAAGCAACTGCTTGAAGAGTTGCGGGCTCTGCGGCAGAGCATAGAACTGACCCGGGTTCATGCGTGAGGGAACAACGAAGTCACGTGCGCCCTCGGGTGTAGAGGCAATGAGCATAGGTGTCTCGACCTCAATGAAGTTCATTGAATCGAGATAACGGCGCACCTCCATGGTCATCTGGTGGCGCAACTCAAGGTTCTTGCGCACAGCCTCGCGACGGAGGTCGAGATAACGGTACTTCATGCGTATGTCGTCGCCGCCGTCGGTGTTGTTCTCAATGGTGAATGGAGGTGTTGCAGCCTCGTTGAGGATATTCAACTCGTTTACGATAATTTCAATCTCGCCGGTGGGGATGTTGGCATTCTTGCTCTGGCGCTCACTCACCACACCTGTAGCCTGGATTACATACTCACGCCCCAGGTGCGAAGCCTTCTCGCACAGTTCTGCATTAGTGTCCTCACTGAATACAAGTTGCGTAATGCCGTAGCGGTCACGGAGGTCGACGAAAGTCATACCACCCATCTTACGTGCGCGCTGTACCCAGCCGCTCAAGGTAACAGTCTCATTAACATTGGCCAAACGAAGTTCGCCACAAGTCTTTGTTCTGAACATTTTATATTATTTTTAATATTTTGCCTATAATGTAGTGCAAAGGTACAAAATTATAATTACAGTTTTAAGGAGTAGCCCCGATTTATCTGAAAATATTTTCTCCATACAGCAAAAAAATAATCGGGCGCATGCATGCGCATATGAATGTTTTTTTGTTTATATTTGCAAGAAGAATGTAGGCACACAAGAAAACGACGTACATCAATAACAGAGCCTACAACATGACAGAAAATCATTTATAACATTATAAACCTTATTAATCATTTATTTATGAAGAAATTTTTACTTTCAATCCTTTGTTTGTTTTGCGTTGCCGGAATAAGCGCACAGACAAACATTGCATCAAATCCCGGTTTTGAGAACTGGGAAGGTGAAGTTGCCGTTGACTGGGCTGGTCCTATAGGCCACAATGCAACTGTTTCACAGAGTACAGATGCACGTACCGGCAACTACTCTATCGCAGTAGCAGGTAACGCAAAAAGCAACAAACGCCTTGCTTCAAAAAGCTATACACTTGCTGCCGGAACATACACATTCAGTGTATATGTAAAGGCCAATGGTACTGAAGCAGGTCAATGCCGCCTTGGTTATGTAACTGTAGTTGACGGCAAGGCCGGCACATATATATATGAAAGTGCTGCTGCGTCTGCAACAACAGCTGAATGGACAGAGAGAGTCTATGAATTCACTTTGGCAGAGGAAACCACCATTGCTCTTATTGTAATGAACAACAAGAATGGCGGCGGAACTTCATTCCTTGTTGATGATGTTACACTCACAAACGGTGAAGCAACAGAAGGCGGTAACGAGAATGAAGGCGAAGGCGAAGGCGAAGGTGAAGTAACTTACCTTACAATTGCCGAGGTAGTTGCCGCCGGTGCAGGCGAGGCTGCAACAAAGGGAACTGTTGTAGCAACATATGCACGCGGTTTCCTCATGAGCGATGCAACAGGCTCTATCCTCGTTTACCTGGGCAGCGATAAGGGTTATGCCGCAGGCGACGCAGTTACAGTAAGCGGCACGACAAACGTTTACGGCGGTCTCCTGCAGTTCGGCAACACGGCTGTTGTAGAGAAGACAGGCACAGCAACCGTTGAGCACCCCACAGCCACTGTTATGGACGGTGCAGCAATGGACGCATACCTTGCAGCACCTGCAATACAGTATGTGGAGTACACAGGAACCCTCACAATTAGTGATAAAGGCTACTATAACGTGGCTGTTGACGGTGCAGCAACTGCTGTCGGAAGCATACAGTACCCGCAGGACGCTATCAAGGCAAACCTCACAAGCGGTTCTGTTGTAAAGGTTACAGGCTACACAATCGGCACAAGCAGCAGCAAATATGTAAACACTATGGCCGTTAAGGTTGAGACTGTAGACAACGGTGGCGAAGGTGAAGGTGAAGGCGAAGACGAAGAACTTGAAGTAACCGACATCTCTGATATCATTGCAGCCGGTGAAGGAAAAGCGAAAGCACAGGGTACAATCATGGCAACATACGCACGCGGTTTCCTTTTGGACGACGGCACAGGCTCTATCCTTGTTTACCTTGGCAGCGATGGCGGCAATGCAGTTGGCGAAATCGTAACCGTTGAGGGCACAACAAGCATGTATGGAGGTCTCCTGCAGTTTGCAGCCGGCTCAGTTGTAACAAGGCTCACAACAACAACCGTAAGCTACCCCGCAGCAACAGTAATGGACGGTGCAGCAATGGACGCATACCTGGCAGCACCTGCAATACAGTATGTGGAGTACACCGGTACACTCACTATCAACGGCAACTACTACAATGTTGCAGTTGACGGTGCAGCAACTGCTGTCGGAAGCATACAGTACCCGCAGGACGCTATCAAGGCAAGCCTCACAAGCGGTTCTGTTGTAAAGGTAACAGGTTACACAATTGGTGTAAGCAGCAGCAAGTATGTAAACACCATGGCTGTTAAGGTTGAGACTGTTGGCGAGCCCGAAGCACCAGCAGAAACAGAGGAGTACACCGTTACTGAGGCACTTGCAGCATATGTTGACGGCAAGCAGATTCCTGCAATAGTAACAGGATATATCGTTGGTGCAATGAACAGCACCGGTTATGTTCCCGAGTTCGGCACTACAACTGTTGCAACCAACATATTCATTTCGGACGACCCTGACACTGATAATGAGACAGAGTGTCTTATCGTTCAGTTGCCTTCAGGTGACATCCGTTCTGCATTGAACCTTGTTGACAACCCGGGCAACTACAAGAAGCAGGTAAGAATTACCGGCAGCATTGAAACGTATTTCAAAGTTGCAGGCCTCAAGAGCGTAACAGCATTCGAGTTCACAGGTGCTACAGGCATAGAGAAAGTAGAAATCAGAAATGAGAAATCAGAAATCTACGACCTCACCGGCCGCCGTGTTGAGAACATCACCGCTCCCGGTATCTACATTGTAGGTGGCAAAAAGGTACTCGTTAAGTAATAACAGAATACCATACAAAGCAATGAGTGGGTGACCCAATTTGGGTCACCCACTTTGTAGGGAGGCTAAAAAGCCTCTTATTATATTATTATGAACCCACACAACCAACAGTGGGAACTCGGTTTCATCTTTCATCTTTGACAACACTCGCTAATCGTGACCCACGCGGCACGACTACGCCGTGCTACGCGTGACCTTTCACTGCTCGTGTTATCGAAACCTGCGGTTTTCATCTCTCATCTTTCATCTCTACTCTGTTCTTCTTTACAAACTCCTCGGCAGGCTTTAGGGCATCCAGTTTACCAACATCAATGAACTCAAGATTAGGGGCAACAACACCATACACGGGATACTTTGCAGCCAGCCACATGTAGAAACTCATGATTGGGAAACGCGTGCCCTTTACCTCGTCAATTGGCAATTCCTTCTCTGCAACATATTCCTGCATAAGGGGCAGAACTTTATCACTGAGTATGTGGATACCCGAAAAAGCCAACGCACGACATGCCTTGGGGTCAATTTCGGGCGAAGTGACATGATAATCGCCGGTGTCGGTGTTCATCCACCCTACCAGACGCAATGTATCGGGGTTGAAAAGCAGGAAACGTGTGGTGTCGCGCTCGCTCACAAGCAGAGTGGCAAGAGCGTCGTTCTTTACTTGAGACTCAAACCATCGGATATCGCAGTTCGAGAGAATATCGACATTATGTATGAGGAACTTGCCGCAACCTTCAAGGTAGCGGCGTGCATGCAACACTGCCCCACCCGTTTCCAACAGGAGTTCACGCTCATCACTGATTTCAACAAGCATTTTACCCCGCGAGAAACCCTCGCGCTCAGTAGCAATCCACTCCTGAGAATTCACCCACTGCTCCACCTTATCGGCAAAATAATGGATATTGACAACCGCCTCGTCAATGCCGGCTGCAAAAAGTTTACGCGCCACATGCTCAATGAGCGGTTTCTCACATACAGGCACAAGCGCCTTTGGAAGAGTATCGGTGAGCGGTTTCAGGCGTGTACCCAATCCCGCTGCAAAAATCATTGCTTTCATGGAATTACGGTTTTAATCATTTTACGAAGGTAGCGCAAAAAGACGAGAAGAAAAAATATGGCACAAGGAAATAAAAAAAGCAGGATGCGACTATGCATAAAAAAACAAGTGAACTTTTTTTGTTCTGCGCTCGCCTTTCACTATCTTTGAGATAAATCTCGAAGATTTATTGCACTCGCTGTGAAAAATATCCAAGCAAGCTTGATATTTCTCGCTCGTTTGTCACTATCTTTGCAGTAAAGTGCAACATCAAGAATCATGGAACATAACAACGTAAAGGAATACAGGGAAAGCGCCATGCGCGACGGCACAATCCTCGGCTTACTTTGGATTGCGACCTTTGCCATGTCGGTTATCATGTTCAAGTCCATTGACAACGGCTATGGTCTTGTTGCTTCCTTTGCCACGGGAATACTCAGCATTATGTCGCCCTGTGTGGCATACAGGCTTGCCGCGAGGTTCCGCAATAATGTGCATGGCGGCACTATGACATACGGCGAGGCATGGCTATACATTTTCATAATGTACCTGTGCGCAATAGTACTGGCGTCATTAGCACAGTATGCATTCTACGCATTCATTGACCCGCACATGTTCGGGAACATAATCCCGGTGTTCCGGAATTTTGCGGCAGCAAACGGTTTGGATTCAAGGAGCATAGAGGTACTCACCAAGATGTTCGAGACAATGGAGAATACCGATACGGCAGACATCATCATATCGCAGTTGAGCGGCCACATTTCAAGAGACATTATAATAACGACATTCCTGGCCGTGGCAATAAGAAGGACACCCGAAAACAATATATAATACATGGATATATCAGTAATAATACCGCTTTACAACGAAGCAGAATCCCTGCCAGAACTCACCGCATGGATACAGCGTGTAATGAGTGAAAACCGGTTCTCATACGAGATTATCTTCATAAACGACGGCAGCACCGACAACTCATGGGAGGTAATTGAGGAACTGGGCGCAAAGGACAGCAACATACACGGCGTCAAGTTCCGTCGCAACTACGGCAAGTCGCCTGCACTCTACTGCGGTTTCGAGCGCGCCAAGGGCAATGTGGTAATAACCATGGACGCCGACCTTCAGGACAGCCCCGACGAGATTCCGGAACTCTACAGAATGATTACAAAGGAGGGATATGACCTTGTTTCGGGTTACAAGAAAAAGCGTTACGACCCGTTGAGCAAGACAATCCCCACAAAACTGTTCAACGCCACAGCACGCAAGGTGTCGGGCATAAAGAACCTTCACGACTTCAACTGCGGTCTCAAGGCATACCGCAACGAGGTTGTAAAGAATATTGAGGTATACGGCGACATGCACCGCTACATACCCTACCTTGCCAAGAATGCCGGCTACACAAAGATAGGCGAACATGTGGTACAGCACCAAGCACGCAAATATGGCAAAAGCAAATTCGGCATTAGCCGTTTCTTCCATGGGTACCTTGACCTCATGTCACTCTGGTTCCTCTCAAAGTTCAGTCGCCGTCCAATGCACATTTTCGGCCTTTGGGGGTCACTCATGTTCTTCATTGGCATGGTTGCGGCAATCATCGTAGGCACCACAAAGTTGATAGCGCTGGCCAACGGTCAGCACCTGCGGCTTGTGACAGACTCGCCATACTTCTACATAGCCCTGACAATGATGATAATAGGAACACAGTTGTTCCTCACCGGATTCCTGGCCGAACTCATAAGCCGCACATCGCAGGACAGGAACAAATACAACATTTCAAAGGAAATATAAACAGTTCTCAAATGAAAGGTAAAGGCATAATATACACCCTGCTGCTGGCATGCGCGGCAATGCTTGCAGGTTGCGACGGCGGCTACGACTGCTACCTCGAGAACATCGCATACAACCGCATAGGTTTCTACAAGACCGGCAACGCAGAGCAGAAGTACGACTTTCCTGAGGAACTCACCGTTTCACTGCTGGTGAACGGCAGAGACTCCATTGTGGTAAACCACATAAAGAATGCCGACGCATTGCAGTTGCCTATGAGTTACACAAACACATGCGACACAATAGTGTTCAGTTACAGCAACAACATAGACGACACAATACGTTTTTACCACGAGAACATTCTCTTTTACCAGTCAATGGAGTGCGGTACAATAATATACCACCGCCTCGACAGCATAAGACACACCAAAAGATTCATCGACTCCGTTGCAATTGTAAATGATTATGTAAAATTCGAAGCCAATGAGAATGTTAAGATATTTTTTATTGAGTAGCATTCTGCTTGCTGCACCATTATTCATCAATGCACAGGAGAACGAGGAGGGGAAGAAACGTATAAGTTTCTCTTTCAACGGCATATCCCTGTCGGCCGATGTTTTCGGACTTGCCTACTCCCTTCTCGACAGTTATTCGAGCAGCGAGGCTTCATTGGAAGCCAACATAGGCAACCGTATCTACCCCATCGTTGAAGCAGGATACGGCTGGTGCAACACCACTGACGAGACAACAGAGATACACTACAAGACTGCTGCGCCTTACTTCAGGGTAGGTCTCAACTACAATTTCAGTACCACGCGCGAAAACCCCGACCCGAAGTACAGCATATTCGGCATTGCCCGATACGGATTTACAATGTGCAAGTACGATGTCAAGACACCACCTGTCACCGACCCCATCTGGGGAGGCAGTACAGCACTTGACCTCACCGGTGTAAAAGGCCGTGCCTCATGGGCCGAAGTGGGTGTGGGTATAAGGGTAAAGATTGCCAAGTTCTTCCACATGGGCTGGACAATACGTTACAAGGCACGCATTAACCAGAAGAAAGGCCCAAACTCCCAACTGTGGTATATTCCCGGATACGGTATAAACAAAAGCACTGGTTTTGGAGGAACATACAATTTCATATTCGAGATACCATTCAAGTAACACACCACAATGAACAACAGACTCAGCATTTGGAAAATTCTCTTCCTACTCTTTCTAGGCGTTGCCACAGTATATATTATAAGGAACAACCAGACAAGGACAGAACAGGAGAAGGCTGCCGGGAACTGGCAGAAAGTCGATGATAAAGGCAACAGGTATACATCGTCCACCATTGAACCCGACTATATATGCAACCGCGGCAAGGTCTTCGGCACATACTACAGCATTACATACCGCAACAGTCATGACCTGCACGAAGAGATAAGAGAGACCCTTGCCTGCGTGGACAACTCACTCTCGCCGTTCAACAAGCGTTCACTCATAAGCGCAATAAACGAGAACCGCGACACAGTTGCCGACGCCATGTTCACTCATGTATTCACCCTTGCACAGAGCATTTCGGAAAAGACCGGCGGTGCCTTTGACATAACCGTTGCACCGCTTGTCAATGCATGGGGCTTCGGATTCAGGAACGGCATTCAGGTGGACAGCGCAACAGTAGACAGCCTGCGCCGGTATGTAGGTTACAGAAACATTGCACTCGACAACGGCAAGGTAACAAAGCAGCACCCCCGGACAATGCTCGACTGCAGTGCAATAGCAAAGGGATACGGTTGCGACGCTGTTGCGGAACTGCTCAAGGAAAAAGGTGTCGGCAATTACCTTATCGAGATTGGCGGCGAGGTTACAGCAGCAGGCAACAACCCCAAAGGAAAAGAGTGGACCATTGGTATAAGCAAGCCGGTCGATGACCCTGAAGGCAAAAGCAAAGAACTGCAGACCACAATCAAGGTAAGCGGCAGGAGCATTGCCACGTCGGGCAACTACCGCAACTACCGCGAGGTTGACGGCCGCAAGATAGCACACACCATTGACCCGCGCACCGGATATCCGGTGAGTCACAGCCTGCTATCGGCAACCGTCATTGCCGACGACTGCGCCACCGCCGACGCATATGCCACCGCGTTTATGGTAATGGGTGTTGAGAAGGCTTTGGAACTCTGCAACAATGACAGCAGCATAGACGCATTCCTCATATACAGCGACAACAACGGCACGTTAAAGACAGCCGAGACACAAGGGATGAAAAAGTATTATTGACGTGGGTGACCCAAAAGTAAAATGGTTCAGTAGAAATTTCGTGTGGACGAAATAACTCAACTAAATAGAACTGTTATTCCTTGGTTTGTTTTACCCTTAATCTGTTGTCGTTAATTCTTCTTGTTGTCGTTCTATCACATACTTTTCATGACTGAAAAGTATGCAAAAGGTCCCGGCACTGCAAAAACAGTCATTTTGCGCTTTGTTCACAAGTCGCAAGCGACATTCTTCAGTCGCGCATCAGTGCTAAAGCACACTCCTCGGGGAACCTAAAGGTTCCTTCGTCGCAAACATTGCTCGCTC
>JAFQUE010000008.1 GCA_017408685.1 Bacteroidaceae bacterium
GGTGGATATCAGCGTTGCTGTTATTGCGTGGAAAGCGAGTTCTTTTATCCCCGATGGCTGAACGAAAAGTTGTTTGCGAAAAGCAACTGCCGGCCGAATGCTCGCCATGGCGGCATGAGCGAAAGGCTGTTGCGACTGTTTTTGCAGTGCCGGGCCTTTTCGTTCTTTTGGGCCCAAAAGGACATGAAAGCAAGAGTTGAAGAAAAATACAAGTAAACAATTAAGGTTGATGACTGCAGTAGAATACAAGACGAGCAAAAGCGAGTAAGAACCTCTAAACAGCATTTCCGGACAATCATACAAACCTATCTTTGATTTTTTGCTGATGAGTCATAAAAATCCTTTGCCACCCGATGTGCAGTCAAGCACTGCGCCAAAAGTTCTTTTTGCCCTATTTTTTTTCTCCTTTGGCGAAAATTGTGTATTTTTGCAGAATATTGGAACTTATTGGCAGGTTACGACAGAAACAACCGTAAACATACAGAAACTTCTACAAGTTAGAAATACAAACAGTTTCTCAATGGAAAACAAAGAAAAATACCCACTGCTTTCAAGCATAGACTCGCCCGCCGACCTCAGGAAACTTCCCGAGTCGGAGTTGCCGCAGTTGTGCAACGAACTGCGTGGTTTCATTATAGACTCACTTGCAAACAACCCCGGTCACTTTGCCTCGAGCCTTGGTGCCGTGGAACTTACCGTAGCACTGCACTATGTCTTCTCCACCCCCAAGGACAAGATTGTGTGGGACGTGGGACACCAGGCCTATGGTCACAAGATTCTAACCGGGCGCCGCGACAGGTTCCACACCAACCGCAAGTTGGGAGGATTGAAACCCTTTCCCTCGCCCGAGGAGAGCGAGTACGACTCATTCATTGCAGGTCACGCCTCGAATTCAATATCCGCGGCACTCGGCCTGGAGACATCGGCAAGGCTCAGGAACAGCGACGAGCGTGTAGTCGCAGTCATAGGCGACGGTTCCATGAGCGGCGGCCTGGCATTCGAAGGACTGAACAACCTTTCGAGCACACCGAATAACCTGCTTATAATAATAAACGACAACAACATGTCGATAAGCAACAGCGTGGGCGGCATGAACGAGTTGCTTGTCTCAATCCACTCTTCAAAGATATACAACAAGATACGCTATAGCATTGCACAGTTCCTGCGCAAGATTCATCTGTTGAACGAGAAACGTGCAAACGCCATAATACGTTTCAACAACGGCCTAAAATCCATAATTTTCCGCCAGAAGAACTTCTTCGAGAGCATGTGCGCCCGTTATTTCGGCCCTGTAGACGGGCACGATGTCATAGGTTTGATACACATGCTCAGGAGCATAAAGGACATGACTGGCCCCCACATGCTCCATGTCCACACCAAGAAGGGCAAAGGATGGGCTCCGGCCGAGGCAAATGCCACCGTGTGGCACCAGCCCGGCCTGTACGATGTAAACACAGGCGAACGCATTGTAACCGAAGGCAGCACACCCCGCTTCCAGGATGTTTTCGGCGAGACACTGGTAGAGATGGCGAAGGCCGACAAGCGCATTGTGGGCGTTACACCGGCAATGCCTACCGGCTGTTCAATGCACAAACTTGCCGAGGTTTTCCCCGACCGCTTCTTTGACGTGGGCATTGCCGAGGGGCATGCGGTAACCTTCTCATCGGGCATGGCAAAAGGCGGCATGCTGCCGTTCTGCAACGTTTATTCATCGTTCATGCAACGCGGATATGACAATCTGATACACGACGCAGCCCTGCAGAAACTCGACATAGTATTCTGCCTCGACAGGGCGGGACTTGTAGGCGAGGACGGCCCCACACACCACGGTTCGTTCGACCTTGCATACCTGCGCCCCATCCCCAACCTCACAATCGCCTCACCCTATGACGAGTGCGAACTGCGCCGCCTCATGTACACCGCAGCACAACCGGGCGCCGGCACTTTTGTAATACGCTATCCTCGCGGCAAGGGTTCACTCGAGGAGTGGCGTTGCCCGCTGGAGACAGTGGAAGTGGGCAAGGGACGCAGGATGAAGAGCGGCAAGGATGTGGCGTTCATCACCATTGGTCCGCTTGGCAAGGTTATGGAAAAAGCCATAGCCGAGGCCGAGAAGGAAGGTATAAGCGTGGCACACTACGACATGCGTTTCCTGAAGCCCATAGACGAGGAAATACTTGACGAAGTAGGCAAGAACTTCAAATACATTGTTACACTTGAGGACGGCACCGTAAAGGGCGGTCTTGGAGCCGCCGTGGCCGAATACATGGCTGCAAACGGCTACACACCAAAGATAGAAATCATGGGAATACCCGATATGTTCGTAGAGCATGGCACGCCCGAGGAACTGTACCATATTTGCGGCATGGACAGGGATTCTGTTGTCAAAGCGCTGCTCAAGTGCAAGCAGGATAATAATATTGCAATAATATGAGAATAGTTATTGTTGGCGCAGGTGCTGTTGGAACGCACCTTGCCAAAATGCTTTCCGAAGAAAACGAGAATGTGGTTCTCCTTGACGAGAGCGAGGAGAAACTCAGTAAAATGGAGTCGATGTTCGACCTGCAGACCATTGTAGGCGACCCCACAAAGATATCCTCATTAGAGAGTGCCGACGCCGGACACGCCGACCTCTTTGTCGCCGTCACCCCCCACGAGAGCCGCAACATTGCAGCCTGCATACTTGCACACTACCTTGGCGCAAAGAAGACTGTGGCCCGCATTGACAACTACGAATACCTGTTGCCCAAGCACAAGGAGCACTTCAAATCTCTTGGCATAGACTCCCTCATCTACCCCGAGCAGCTTGCCGCCGAGGAGATTGCCACAAACCTCAAATACAGTTGGATGCGCCAGATGCTCGAGTTCGGCAACGGCGCACTTGTGATGATTGGTGTAAAGATAAGACACAACGCCACCATAACCAACATTCCGTTCAAGGAGTTCCCGCGCGACATACCCTACCATGTGGTAGCGATACAGCGCGGCGACGAGACAATCATCCCACGCGGAAACGACGTCATTCTCCCCGAGGACCTTGTCTGTTTCACCACAACGGCCGACAAGATTCCCTACATGCGCAAGATAACCGGAAAGGACGAGTTCAGCGAAGTAAACAGCATAATAATCATGGGCGGCAGCCGCATTGCCGTGCGCACCACGCACCTCATCCCCGACAGCATAAAGGTAAAGATTATCGAAAGCGACCTCAACCGTTGCCACAAGTTGCTTGAACTTGTCGACGACAGGGTGATGGTAATCAACGGCGACGCCCGCGACCCTGAACTGCTGCGTAGCGAAGGCATTGAACACACCGACGTGTTCATGGCGCTGTGCGACAACTCCGAGACCAACATCCTCGCCTGCCTTGCCGCCAAGCGCGCAGGTGTATCCCGCGCCGTTTCCGAGGTAGAGAACATCGACTATATATCAATGGCCGAGAGCCTTGACATAGGTTCCATAATAAACAAGAAGAAACTTGCGGCGAGTACCATTTTCCAGATGATGCTCAACACCGACGTTTCGAGCGTCAAATGCCTCACATTCATTCAGGCCGTTGTCGCAGAGTTCCCCGTCAACGATGAGTGTCTTATAACAAAGAAACCCGTAAAAGACCTCGGGCTCCCCAAAGGGACCAACATCGGCGGTATCATACGCAACGGCAAAGGCATGAACGTGACAGGCAACACCATGATACAGACCGGTGACCATGTCATAGTGTTCTGTCTTGAGCACGTATTGAAGAAACTTGAGAAATATTTCAGATAATGTTCCACCCGAAGGCCATATTCAGAATTATTGGACTGCTGCTCATCTTTGAGGCACTCTCATTGCTGAGCAGTGTATTTGTGGCAATGTATTACGACGAGGCTGTAATCAAGGACCTGCTCCTGTCGGTTGCTGCAATGGCAGGCACCGGTGCCGTAGCCACATACCTTTGCCGCAGGGCAGGGCGCGACGTATCACGCAAAGACGGTTACATTGTGGTAACTGTCATATGGATTGTCTTCTCGCTGTTCGGTTCACTGCCATACATGCTCAGCGGATACATCCCCGACTTCACCGACGCCTTCTACGAGACAATGTCAGGGTTCACAACCACAGGTTCATCAATTCTCAGTGACATAGAATCCCTGCCCAAGTCCCTGCTATTCTGGCGCTCCCTCACACACTGGATAGGTGGTTTGGGAATAGTATTCTTTACCGTGGCGGTGTTCCCCATCTTCGGACTTGGCGACATGCACCTTTTTGCAGCAGAGTCAGTAGGCCCCATGCGCGCCAAACTGCACCCAAGGATAACCGTAACAGCAAGATGGATACTCACAGTATACGTGGGGCTCACAGTAATTGCTGCTGTCGCATTCTACTTTGCAGGAATGGGTTGGTTCGATTCGGTGTGCCACTCCATGTCAACCGTGTCAACCGGAGGTTTCTCCACAAAGCAGGACAGCATAGCCGCTTTCCACTCCCCGCTCATTGAGTATGTGACCGTACTCTTCATGTTCCTTGGCGGTGTGAGCCTTTCGTTGCAATACCTCCTGATATTCAAGGGACGCATAAAGGAACTGTTCCGCGATTCGGAGTTCCGTGCTTACCTCGCGTTTGTGGTTGTGTTCACGGTGATAATAACAGCCGGGCTCATATACACCGGGGCGTTGGAGGGTGAAAATGCATTCAGGACTGCACTGTTCCAGGTCGTTTCAATACAGACGACAACAGGGTTTGCCACAGCCGACTATACATTGTGGGCACCATTATTGTGGCTAATGCTCTGTGGTCTCATGCTTGTGGGTGCATGTTCAGGTTCCACATCGGGCGCCATGAAGTGTGTGCGCGTTGTAACGCTGTTCAAGGTCATGTGGAACGAATTCAAGCGCATTGTACACCCCAACGCCGTCATCCCCGTACGCATGGCACGCAAGATTATTCCCACAAGCGTGCAGTCGGCAATACTTGCCTACACGGTCATATACTTCTTCATGATTATCGTTGGCCTGGTAGTGAACATGGCTTTCGGCATAGACTTCCTCAACTCCTTTGGCCTTTCAGTAACCTCCGTGGGCAACATTGGCCCCGCATTAGGCAACTACGGTCCAATGGATTCGCTTGCACTGCTGCCCGCAGGCGTAAAGTGGTTCTGCACATTCCAAATGCTCGTAGGACGTCTTGAATTCTTTGCGGTGCTGCTATTGCTGACACCAATGTTCTGGAAGAGGAACTGAGTTTAGAACGGGAAATTCAAACTTTAAGTATTATATTTTAGACTGTCACCTTTGACAATGCCCACTACTGCTTGCCGTCCAGTTCGGCAAGCAGATTTTCTATATCGGCTTTCAGGCGACGATAGGGGGCGGTATCCTTGAAGTCGGTATTCTTGCTGAGCATGAGCGCCACATCGCACTGGCTGTGGCGATACGACGAGAGTTCGTTGTTGTACTGCTGGCGATGATAGGCCAGACGCTGTATCTCCTCCTCGCGTTTGTTGCGCAAGTGGCGGCACACCGGCGTGAGCAAGCGCAGCACCACATTGTTCATCATGTGGTGTCCTTGGATGTAGAAGTATGTCTCTTCAGGTGCAACGCCAAGAGCAGTCAGTTCCTTCATTATTTCCTGTTGCAGTTCTACATAAAGCGGGAACTGCTTCTCGAGCAATTTCATCTGGTGCTCCACCCTGCCGCTCAACTGCTGCAGGCTGTAGGCCGGGTTACCTATAGTAAATGAGGTAAGGCGTACAATTTCGCAAAAGCGCTGCATGCTCATGTAACTTGTATTCCCCTTGCGGTAAAGCAGGATATTCCATGCAAAGAGCGGGAAACAGATTTGCGAGTACAGCCTCATGAACTCCTCCAGGTCAATGACATTGCTGTCATTCAGAGTACTCAGCACACATATCTGTTTAAGACTGCCTGCATTGCATTTGAGGTTCTCTATGGCGTAGGCGTATGTGTGCAGTATGTAGCGGTTGCGTATGAGTTGGCGCGATGCCGATGTGGCACCCTGCAGCAGATAGTCGTAATCGCTGTCCACGCATGCAATCATGTTGCGCCCATAGGCATTGCCCAGCATGTTCATCATAGCCTGTTTCTTGCCTTTTGTGAGACTTGAACGTGCGGGAAGCATTATCTCAAAGTGATACTTCTCGCTCTCATAGTCATCGAACACCGAACGCCAGAACGAGACATCGTCATAACTCTCCACATAGGCTATTATGCGGTGTTTCGCCTTCTTGGGCCGCAGGGCATTGGCAGCCTCAACGAACCTTGAGTTCAGGTATTCCGAGAGTTTCTTCATCCCCTATGAGCGTGTTTCCCTTATTATCTTGTAATATCCTCTATTTCGGTTACGGCGTCGAGCCAACCGTCCATTATTATTGCCGGCGAATGTGTACAAAGTATTATCTGTGCGTTGGGGTTAAGCGTGCGCACGAGCGTGATGAGCCGCTGTTGCCATTCGATGTGCAGCGAAATCTCGGGTTCATCCATGAGCATTACTCCGGGCCTGTTCTCCTGCACCAACGCAGTGAGCATTATAACAAGTATTTGTTTCTCTCCCGAAGAGAGCATGTAGGGCGGAATGCGCTCGCCGTACTGTTCAAAGAAAATCTCGTTGCTGTCGCGCACAATGGTTTTTGCCGTGGGGGCAAAGAGTTCATCCACAAGATCCTGGAACAGCTTCTTGGGTTTTGTAAGTTCTGTGGCAAGTTGCTGGTCGGCAGGGTTGCCCGATGTGAGCAGCGATATTATCCTGTTGCCCACATTCACCTGATAGTTAAGGTAACGCCTCTGCAGGTTGTAGAGTTGCCAGTCGAGTTCGGTGCGTATCTCGGCACCCGATACCTTGTCGAGCACCTCGCGGCTCATTATCGGGCGGTCAATGCTGCTTATGACATCAAAGTCTATGCTTGTGGCGTCCTCGGGGAAGAATGTCACATGCACCCCATCCTGCGGAGTGCTGGTGAGCCGCCCCTCCTGCATTACCTTCAGGTGGCTTGCCGAGCGGTTTATTATCGTGCTCTTCCCCACACCGTTGCTGCCGCTCAGGATGTTCACGTCGGGACGCAGTTCCCACACTATATGCTTGTGGTTGCTCCACAAAGAGTCAATCTCAATGCTCTTTATATACTGTGCATTCTTTTCCATATTCCGA
Source organism: Bacteroidaceae bacterium (assembly GCA_017408685.1). Taxonomy (GTDB): domain Bacteria; phylum Bacteroidota; class Bacteroidia; order Bacteroidales; family Bacteroidaceae; genus HGM04593. The sequence continues at coordinate 7,147 of JAFQUE010000008.1, forward strand.
ACTGTAAACTGAAATGTGAAAACCGGAAACCATTGCCGGGGTTACACCATCTGAACCTGTTGAAACCCGGTCATTCTTGTCTCGCTTTCGGCAAATGTAATATAATTGTTGTACCAATTTCAATAATCACAATTAAAAATAGTGAAAAATGTTTGAGTAAGGCATTTTGTTCTTATCTTCGCAAATGCAGAGAGCAACAAAAAAACATAGACTCATGATAAGAATATATTGCAGGAACAACGGTATCACCAAGGAGTTCGAGAGCGGGCTCACGCTCAAGGAGATATATGACCGCCTTTCGCTCGACATGCCTCACGGCGTCATTGCAGCCAAGGTGAACAACGTAACCGAGGGACTTGCCAAGCGCATATACCGCCACAAGGATGTAGAGTTCCTTGACATAACAAGCAACGACGGCAGGCGCATGTACGTACGCTCGCTCATGTTCATTTTCATGAAGGCCATGAACGAGTTTTTCCCGGGCGAGATTGTACGTTTTGAGAACGCAATCTCAAAGGGCTACTACTGCCGCATAAACCGCCCGCTCACAACCGCGGAACTGAATGCCGTAAAACAGAGAATGTTGAGCATTATAGCATGCGACCTACCCTTCAAAAGGGTCGAATGCCACACTGCCGACGCCATAGAGGTTTTCGCAGGCATTGGGCGCACCGACAAGGTGCGCCTGCTCGAGACATACGACAGGTTGTATACCAGTTACTATGAACTCGACGGTTACATAGACAGTTTCTACAACGGTCTTGTACCCAGCACCGGTTACATAACGCTGTTCGAGATTGAGAATTACGACGACGGCGTGTTGCTTCGCGTACCGGCCAGGAACAACCCCCGGCAACTCGAAGACAAGGTGCCGCAGGAGAAACTGCACGAACTTTTCGAGGAGCGCCTGCAATGGCACCAGAAGATGGGAGTTGAAACAATAGGCGACTTCAACAAGGCCGTGCGTGCAGGCTACGGTGTTGAACTCATGAACGTATCCGAGGTGCTGCAGGAGCGCCGCCTCTCACAGATTGCCGACATGATACACCGTCGCGGTTCAAGAGTCGTGCTCATTGCCGGTCCCTCATCATCGGGCAAAACGACATTCAGCAAGCGCTTGAGCCTGCAATTGCTTGCCTGCGGACTCCGCCCCTATGCCATCTCGCTCGACGACTATTTCGTCAACCGCACCCACACCCCGCGCAAGCCCGACGGAGATTACGACTTCGAGTCCATATATTCGATAGACCTGCCCTACTTCAACGAATCGCTCACCCGCATGCTGGCCGGCGAAGAGGTAGAACTCCCCACATACAACTTCAAGAAAGGCGAGCGGGAATTCAACGGCAACCGCCTTAAACTCACCCCACAGATGGTACTTGTCATCGAAGGCACACACGGGCTCAACCCCATGCTCACCTCACAGGTGCCCGACCAAGACAAGTTCCGCATATACGTGTCGGCACTCACATCCATAAAACTCGACTACCACAACTACATATCCACATCGGACAACAGGCTTCTGCGCCGCATTATACGCGACGCCAAGTACCGCGGTTACCCCGCCCAGGAGACAATAATGCGCTGGCCCGATGTGCGCCAAGGCGAGGAGGAGTGGATATTCCCCTACCAGGAGAACGCCGATGTAATGTTCAATTCATCCCTCTTCTACGAACTCGCCGTGTTCAAGGCACAGGCCGAGCCCATGCTCCGCGCCGTCCCCGAGAACGTGCCCGAGTATTCCGAGGCGCAAAGACTTTTGCGCTTTCTCGATTATATCGTACCTTTGCAGGACACAGAAATGCCGCCCACATCACTCGCCCGCGAGTTCCTTGGCGGTAGCAGTTTCAAGTATTGACACATGACAAAAGGTTCGAACATACAGACACAGACACAGCAGCAGACCCTTACCCAGACACTCTCGCCCCAGCAGTTGCTGGCGGTGCAGTTGCTTGAGATGACAACCGTGGAGATTGAGGAAAGGGTACGCGGCGAGGTTATGGACAACCCCGCGCTTGATTCCTTGGAGCGCGACGAGCCTTCGCTTGACGACACACAGCCCGTTGCCGGAGACGATTACGCGGCCGACGACTACGATGACTACGGCGACGGCGGCGACATTCCCGTGCAACAGAATTATGGCGGCAACCGGGATATCCCTGCGGGCGACACCCTCTCCTTCGGCGACACACTGATGGAGCAGTTGGGCGAACTGCCGCTCACCCCCCTGCAACATACCGCCGGCGAATACATCATAGGTTCGCTCGACGAAGACGGTCTTCTTCGAAAACCCCTGCCTGAACTTGCCGACGAACTGCTCATCTACAACAACATAGAGATAACTGCCGAAGCACTCCTTGAGGTGCTGGGGATGATTCAGACCTTTGAACCCGCCGGCATTGCAGCACGCGACCTTCGCGAGTGCCTGCTCCTGCAGTTGGAACGCGCCGGCACAAGCCGCGACATGAGCCTGCAGAAACGCATAGTCGCCGATTTCTATGACGACTTCACAGGCAAACGCTGGGATTCCATTGCCGACAGATTGGGAATCACCGGAGAGGAGTGCCGCGAGGCCATAGCCGACATCGTGCGCCTTAACCCGCGCCCCGGCGCCTCGCTTTCCGAGAGTGTCGGCTTCAGCCGACAACAGATAACACCCGATTTCCTGCTCGACGTGCAGGACGACAACGTATACGTTTCGCTCAACAACGCCCATGTGCCCCGGCTCAAGGTAAGCGACGAGTACATGAACATGCTCGACGAGCAACAGGACAGCACCGACAGTGCGCGGCGCGCGGCAGCACTCTTCCTGCGCCAGAAGATTGACGCAGCCAGGAACTTTGTCAATGCAGTGCAGCAACGCGAGCACACCATGCTCTCAACAATGCGTGCCATTGTAAAGGTACAGAAACCCTTCTTCCTGAGCGGCGGCGACGAAGCCACGCTCAAGCCTATGATACTCGAGGACATTGCCAACATCACAGGCTACGACATCTCCACAATCTCCCGTGTGGGCAACAGCAAGTACGTGCAGACACCATGGAGCATATACCCGCTCAAATACTTCTTCAGCGACGGCATTGTCAAGGACGACGGTACCGAGCAGTCGGTCTATGAACTCTTCCGTGTGTTGCAGGAACTCATTGACGATGAGGACAAGCACAACCCCCTGACCGACCAGGCGCTGCAGGAACAACTTGCAGCCCGCGGCTACAGCATAGCCCGCCGCACAGTGGCCAAGTACCGCGAACAGTTGGGCATTCCCGTGGCAAGACTGCGCAAAGGGTAACCGTTGGAGTGTCATAAAATATCAACCATTCTTTGCCTTTTACGAAAATAACAGTAAATTTGCCTTAGATAAGGCAATAAAGAACTATAATATATGTCAAAACAGCAAGTAACCATAGAAGAAGTTCGTGAAGACCTCCGTTATCTGCGCCTGCTGGCACGCGATTTCCCCACAGTGTCAAGCGTTACGACCGAGATAATAAACCTTGAGGCCATACTTCACCTGCCCAAGCCCACCGAGCACTTCCTTGCCGACCTTCATGGCGAGCACGAAGCCTTCCAGCATGTGCTGCGCAACGCTTCGGGAAACATCAAGCGCAAGGTAAACGAACTCTTCGGCAACACAATAACCCCTGCCGAGAAGAAGGACCTCTGCACCCTCATCTACTACCCCGAGGAAAAACTGAAACTCGTGAGGCAGTCGGGCACCGACCTTGACGAGTACTACACCACATCGCTCAACCGCCTTATAGTCGTGTGCCGCAACGTATCGTCAAAGTACACCCGTTCCAAGGTGCGCAAGAGCCTCCCCGAGGAGTATGCCTACATAATTGAGGAACTCATGCACGAGGCCGACGACTTCCAGAACAAGCAGGCCTACTTCACGGTTATCATACGTACAATAATAGGCACGGGCCGTGCCGACCACTTCATAACAGCACTCTGTTACCTCATACAACGCCTGGCAATAGACCGCCTTCACATCTTGGGCGACATATTCGACCGTGGTCCCGGCGCGCAGCACATAATGGACACGCTGTGCGAATACCACCACCTTGACATCACCTGGGGCAACCACGATGTACTGTGGATGGGTGCCGCAGCCGGCAACACATGCTGCATAGCAAGCGTGTTGCGCCTGTCATTGCGCGACGCAAACACCACCACATTAGAGGACGGATATGCCATAAACATGGTACCCCTGGCAACCTTCGCCATGGAACAGTATGCCAACGACCCGTGCGAGATATACCAGCCACGTGTCGACGAGGAGCGCACCAACTTCAATGAAAAAGACATACGCCTCATAGCCCAAATGCACAAAGCAATCTCGGTCATCGAGTTCAAACTCTCGGGCCAGATAGCCATGCAGCACCCTGAGTGGGGGATGATGGACCGCTGCCTCATGGAATTCATCGACAAGGAGCGCGGCACAATAACCATCGACGGCAAGGAGTATGAGATGAAGGACAAACTGTGGCCTACACTCGACCCGGCACACCCATATGACCTCACCCCCGAGGAGCAGGATGTCATTGACCGTTTGCGCCACTCCTTCATACGCAGTGAGCGCCTGCAGAACCATGTCAACTGCCTGCTCATGCGCGGCGGAATGTTCGCAATATACAATTCGAACCTGATGTTCCACGCTGCCGTGCCCATAAACGAGGACGGTTCAATGCGCGAGGTTGTCTTCGACGGCGTCCCCGTCAAGGGCAAGGACCTTTTGCGCAAGGTTGAACGCATGGCACGCACAGCCTTTGACAACGACGTAGACGAGGAGGTGCGCAACCGCTATGCCGACTTTTTCTGGTACCTGTGGTGCGGCCCCGAGTCCCCGCTCTTCGGCAAGGCCAAGATGGCAACCTTCGAGCGCTACCTGCTCGATGACAAGGAGGTGCAGAAAGAGCCCAAGGGTTGGTACTACATACTGCGCGACAACCCCGAAGTGTGCGACCGCATACTCGACGAGTTCGGCGTTGTGGGAAGTCACCGCCACATAATAAACGGACACGTTCCGGTGCGCGTGGGCAAAGGCGAGACCCCAATCAAGGCCGACGGCCGCCTCATGGTCATCGACGGTGGTTTCTCCAAAGTATACCACAACCGCACCGGCATTGCAGGCTACACCCTCGTTTACCACAGCCGCGGTTTTGAACTCGTGCAGCACACGCCGTTCACATCGACCGAGGAGGCCATACTCAACGGAAGCGACATCGAGAGCACCACAAAGATTGTGGAAGTTGTAGGCGAACGTGAGAAAGTGCGTGACACTGACATAGGCCGCGGAATCATGATAAAGATTGCCGACCTTGAGCGCCTGCTCTATGCCTACCGCAAGGGTATAATAAAAGAGAGACCATAAACCGCAGGCTTCGACAAAGTGAAAACAGGAAACGACATTAATCCCCTTTCGTTCCCCTTAATAGCCTTTAATGGCCCTTAGCCCCCTTAATAACCTTAACCCCTAAACCCCCTTAATATGAAAGCAATAGTAAGCGTTATAATGGGAAGCACATCGGACCTTCCCGTAATGAAAAAAGCGACCGATTTCCTCAACGAGATGAAAGTCCCGTTTGAAGTAAATGCCCTTTCGGCACACCGCACACCCGAGGCAGTAGAAGCCTTCTCCAAAGGCGCCAAGGAACGCGGCGTAAAGATTATCATTGCAGCCGCAGGCATGGCAGCCCACCTGCCCGGCGTTATTGCCGCAAGCACCACCCTGCCGGTCATAGGCGTACCCATCAACAGCACACTCGACGGCATGGACGCCCTGCTCGCCATTGTACAAATGCCCCCGGGCATTCCCGTGGCCACAGTGGGAGTGAACGCCTCGCTCAACGCCGCCATCCTTGCAGTGGAAATGCTCTCGCTGGCCGATACCGAACTGGCCGGACGCCTTGCATGTTATAAGGAGAACCTGAAGAAAAAGATTGAAAAGGCCAACGAGGACCTTAAGGAACTGCAATATGAGTACAAGACAAACTGATTTGGACCTCTTCAACTACGCACGCCGTGCAACGGTTGAGGTAAACGTGGGCGGCGTGACCATTGGTTGCACCAACCCGGTGCGCGTGCAGTCAATGACAAACACAAGCACCATGGACACCCCGGGCAGTGTAGACCAGGTACTGCGCATAGTTGCCAAGGGCGGCGAGATTGTGCGACTCACCACACAGGGCAACCGCGAAGCGGTAAACCTGGGGAGCATAAAGGAGCAGTTGCGCGCACGCGGTTGCAACATACCGCTTGTGGCCGACGTGCACTTCAACGCCGCCGTGGCCGACACGGCAGCACAGTATGCCGACAAAGTTCGCGTGAACCCCGGGAACTATGTCGACTCTGCCCGCACCTTCAAGCACATAGACTACACCGACGCCGAATATGCCGACGAACTCAAGCGCCTGCGCGAGCGTTTCGTTGCATTCCTTGACATATGCAAGGCTCAAGGCCGTGCAGTGCGTGTGGGCGTGAACCATGGTTCGCTCAGCGACCGCATAATGAGCCGTTACGGCGACACCCCGCAGGGAGTTGTGGAGTCGTGCATGGAGTTCCTGCGCATATGCCGCGACGAGAAATTCAACAACGTAGTAGTCTCGATAAAGACCAGCAACACCACCATGATGGTGACAACCGTGCGCCGTCTTGTGCGCGTGATGGCCGAGGAAGGCATTGCCTTCCCGCTACATCTTGGTGTCACCGAGGCCGGCGACGCCGAGGATGGCCGCATTAAGAGCGCAGTGGGTATTGGCGCACTGCTTGCCGACGGCATTGGCGACACCGTGCGCGTGTCACTTGCCGAGGCGCCCGAGAATGAAATCCCCGTTGCCAAGGAACTTGTTGAATATGTGGCTTTGCGCAAGAATGCCCCGGCCATTGATGGCGTTGCCGCCGAGGCGTTCAACTACGAAGAACCTGTACGCCGCAGGACACGTGCATTTGGTATAATAGGTGGAGAGAATGTTCCGGTAGTCGTTGGAGGCGAGGTCGAGGATAAAGATATCGCTTCAGACATTGCGGCGGACCTTGTACCTGTCGTGGCCTTGGAGAATGCCAAGGACACCCGGTTTGTTGCCGTTACATACAACGACCTCACGCCGGAGAACATCGCAAGAATAAAATCACTCAAAGACATTGTGCTTGTTGCTTCGTCGCAGCACATCAATGCAGTGGGCGAACTACGCGCCCTTGTGCACAGGCTCATGATTGAGGGCATTGAGGCACCGGTAATAATACGCCGTGCATACAACGAGGAGAGTATTGACACCCTGCGCATAAAGGCCGCTGCCGACCTTGGCGTGTTACTGATAGACGGACTTGCCGACGGCCTTTGGCTCGAGAACCCCGCAAGCACGGCAACAGAACTCAACTCAATAATGTTCGGCATACTGCAGGCCACCCGCGCACGCATAAGCAAGACCGAATACATTGCCTGCCCCGGTTGCGGACGCACCATGTACGACCTTCAAGGCACCCTTGCACGCATTAAGGCTGCAACAGGGCACCTCAAAGGATTAAAGATAGGTGTCATGGGCTGCATTGTGAACGGCCCGGGCGAAATGGCCGACGCCGATTACGGTTATGTGGGCGCAGCCCGCGGAAAGGTATCGCTCTACCGCCGCAAGGAATGTGTTGAAAAGAACATCCCCGAAGAGGAAGCAATAGAAAGACTCCTGCAACTGATAGAGAACGACAGCAAGAACCAAGCATAAGGCAAGAACCAAAAGGGCAAGAAGGTCTCAAGAGCCTGAAGGGTTGTATCACCTATAGTCCTTCAACATCTGTTGCAACTGCTGGCGGGTGAAGAAAATGCGGCTCTTCACCGTACCCAGCGGCAAGTCCAGTTTCTCGGCAATCTCGCGGTACTTGAAACCCGAGATATGCATGAGAAACGGAATGCGGTATTCACGCGGCAGGCTGTGCACAACACGGTAAATCTCCTTGCTGTCATAATTGTTTTCGGTGCTGTAGTTCTCGAACTCCCGCGGTTGGTTTATGTGGAACAGGTTATCGGTGTGGTCAACAAAAGTCTGGTCACGCACCTCCTTGCGGTAATTGTTTATGAAGATGTTGCGCATAATGGTATACACCCATCCCTTGAAATTGGTATCGGGGGTATATTTGTCCATGTTACCAAGCGCCTTCAACGACGTCTCCTGCAATAAATCATTCGCCTCTTCCTTGTCTGCCGTCAGTTTGTACGCGAACCGTTGCAGTTCCGACTGTACCTCAAGCAAATCCCTCCTAAACTTTGCAGTATCCACTTTGCTATGTTTTTGTTGTTCCACCCTCCGAAAGTGCAGGGCATAAATACAGAACAAAAACAACAGCCGGTTTGTTCACCGTTAAACAAAAGAGGGTGACCCAAAAGTAAAATGGGTCACCCACGTCTGTAGGGAGGTTGGATAAAAAGAGCTATTTTTAGGCTTGCGAAGCCCGAAAAAACGCAACCGGCGCTGTAATGCGAGACCAGAGAGTGCTCGCATTCTATGCCGAGCGACGAGGTGGAAAAACCACTTGGTGGGTTACTGCCAAATGTTACCCCATGAGCCACTGTTGCCTGATTGCCCGTTATCATCGGATTTCCCCACTGGACCACGATACGCCGCAACAGACGCCGCAAGCATGCCGCTACTCATAACATTCACCACCACCATTACCGGTGAGACATAATTCTTTTTCATCTTCAATATATTTATAAGTTGTTTAGTTGCAATTATAACAAGCAGAAAGAAGAATTGTTCTGCTTTTATCCTGTTTCCGCTGCCTGAACGGTTGTTTGCTGTGTTTTAGATAGTACGAGAGAAAAGAGAAAAGAGTACAGATAACAGAGTACAGAGTACAGAGTACAGAGTACAGAGAACAGAGTACAGAGTACAGAGTACAGAGTACAGAGAACAGAGAACAGAGAACAGAGAACAGAGAACAGAGAACAGAGAACAGAGAACAGAGAACAGAGTACAGAGAACAGAGAACAGAGAACAGAGAACAGAGTACAGAGAACAGAGTACAGAGAACAGAGTACAGATAACAGAGTACAGAGAACAGAGTACAGATAACAGAGTACAGAGAACAGAGTACATAGTACAGATAACAGATTACAGAGTACAGA
>JAFQUE010000009.1 GCA_017408685.1 Bacteroidaceae bacterium
TCCTTTTACCGAATTGGGAAAATGGTGTCCTTGTTCCCAATGGAGATATCGATGCTTATGGAAAAGCTCTCTCAAAACTTATGCAGGATGAAGATTTGCGTCGCGGTATTCAGAAAAACGGCATTGAGAATGTCAAGCGTTATCCCATAGAAAAAAGTGTTGAACAATATGATGCATTAATACAAAGGCTATGTTCAAAGAAATAGGTTCTTTGTTCAAAAAGGTTTTTGTATGTTAAGAATACAGAATGCTTTCCAGTAATTCTTCACCATTGTTCTTATCAGTGAAAATTTTTTTCTAAAGTTGTATTCGTATGGCAAAGCATTTACCCATTCGCGACATTTTAGGCAGATGGCTTTTTCCTCTTTTGTTTTTGCAAGTCTTACCATTTTGCGGAAATGCCTGTAGAATCCTTCCAATGGCTTGATACCGAGTTCTATCCTTTCTTCCTGGGAATACTCTTGTGCGGAATTGATGTATTCTATGCGCTCTATGTCTGCAAGTATATGATGGTAATGAATGTTGAAATTTGCAGTGTGTGCAATACTTCCTGAATGGCGATAATAATGATAGAATGGCTTTGCGATATGACCGGCTTTCTGGGCTTTAATTAAAAGTTTCCAAGTGGTCGCCGTGTCCTCGTAGTATCGTTTTACAGGGAAACTTATGTCGTCAAAAAGTCTTTTGTGCGATAATAGAGTGCATGCCGACTGTGGAATTTTATCCTTGAAGTTCTGTTTCAGAATCTCTTTTGCATTGGCTACAGTCTTCTTTCCGCTATTGCTAAATACATAACGGTCGGAGCGATAATCGTATTTTTTGACGAAGTCGCAGAATACGATGTCAAGTTCTTCTTCTGTTGCTAATTTCATCATCTCTTCATACATATCGGGCTCAATGGTATCATCGCTGTCGATAAAACCGACATATTCGCCATTGGAGACCTTTATGCCTTCATTCCTCGCATGAGAAAGGTCGCCTAACTCAACGCTTATGACCTTTATTCTGTTATCTTCTTTTGCAATTTCGTGACATAATGCAAGTGAATTGTCGGTTGAAGCATTTTCAACCAGTATTATTTCAATGTTTGTGTATGTTTGTGCCTGCAACGACGCAACGCATTTGCGAAGGTATTTTTCTGTATTATGTACCGGTACTATAATGCTTATTTTGTGCATGTCTGTTTGTGTTGTTTGTTACGTCGTTTATAAATAAGTTAAGCGAGAAAACGGAACGCATGTCCCATTTTTTCGCGAAGTTAACTCTTTTACCAGATTCTACACTGCAGAAAGGTTGTTATTTATCAACAATTCAGCATTATTTAGAAGTTGTTTCCTTTTATGATACATACACTTTTCAAATATTCTCTTGAACACTTGCTGTTGTTCCCAATAATTATTGCTTCAGCATTCCAGCAAACCTTTAATAAATTTGCCTTTGAGGGCCGGGCCTGCGGTTGAAGTACAACGCATTTATAACCGCGCAACAGCTTTGCCACATTCTCGAAAGCTCCACAGCCTTTACTTTCAAAAATGCCGTTTATAAAAAGTATGCTTTTTTTCTTTTTCATATTATCACATTGTCAAATGCAGCGTCTTAATCTCAAATTATTTCGCAGACTTCTGACCGGTTAATTTCTCTATAATGCCTTCCACTCCTCAAATATCCTATTGAACTTCTGCTCCACTTCTTCCGGAATTGGGAAACGAGGTGTAAACACAAATATGGAATTTACATGTTCGTGGTAGAGTTGGTTGTCCGGTGCAGAGTCAACGACAATATAACTGTCATCGGAGCAGTCTCGCATATAATGATGAGGTCTCTTCCTGCATTCAGGTTCAAGAGAGAGGGATTTGAGTCTCATATGGTATTCCCAACACTGCTTAATTGTGGGCGGAATGCCGGTAATGACGGCAATCCTGACCTCTGTTCCGTCCATCACTTCAACAATGTCACCGGGCTTGAACCGTATCTCCTCCTCGCTGCGGCCACGGAAAAGCGGGTATGAAAGATGAGTACAGTCTGTTTTTATATCTTCCCTCAAGCAGATATTGCCGGCCTTTGACTTGTCGGCAAGCAATCCGTTGGAATCGTACGCACGACATGTCAGATATTCGCCCGGCACATATTCGGTTATCTTGTGCTCAAGCGGCAGTTCTGTTATATAAAAACAGTATATTTCGTTGTGTACCTCTTCATTGCACTCTTTCTTCTTTCGCTCTTTTATAACCCTTCTTCTCATAATCCTTTCGGCCTTTACAAGAGTGCGGCAGTAGTAACATTCTGTTGCGTCCACCTTGAACGAGGGGTACGGCGGCAATACGTTTCCTTCGTCATCGTAATCCCTGTCAATTGTTACAACTATAAGTTTGAATATTGTATCAATATCTGGACGTGGCGGGTTCATTGCCGCTTCCCTAAAACTCTCATAAAGCTTTTGCTCCATTCTTTTCATCTCCTCCTCGCTTATAATAAGGCGCATATCGTATAGTTTAGTTAGTGAAATGGTTTTTCATCAGTACCTTTATTCTGTCAAGAATCTTTTTTTCAGTATCGCTCATATTCATTAAAATAGGTGGTTAATATATACGCTGCAATGTCTCGTCATCCACAACCTTGCCGATTGTCGGAGCACCGGGGAGCGGTGCGTTGATGAAGTCGTTCAACAGCCTCTCATCCAATCCATTCATTGCAATTGAGCCTGTAATGTCACGGAAACTCCAGTGAGCGTGGATTTTGCCTGTGTGGTCGAATATCGGAATTACTATAAAATCAACCCTCTCCTGCAGGTAATCCTTGAAAACCTCAAGCCTTAGCAAACAGGCCGCACTATTGTCAAGCAGTTTGTCAAACGGAATGTTGCCCAAGGATTACAATGTCTGTTTCAATTTATCGGCAGCAACCTCCTCATCGGCTTTGAGGTTTGAATTGAGGGCCTCAGCCAGTGCAGTGCATTGTTCATTGAGTATGGTATATACCTTGTCGGCAAATGCAAACAGTGAATGGTAGTAGATGTAGGCCATGAGGTTTGCCTGTGCCTCAACATCGGTAAGTTGCTTTATGCCGCCGGGCAACAGTCTCTTCGACAACGGCAGCAGTTTCACAATTGCTTTCTGCAATTCGGTCAATACTGCACACCTGCTTTCGGCAGCCTCCAAAAGTTCGGGATACTCACATTCCAAAAAATCTCTCAATGTGTAACAATGTCTGGTTTTAGAATTAACTATAAGCATAATATTGTTTTTATGTTTCACTGATTTACTTTCTCCGTGGTGTGCATATAATATGGAATTCAAAAGGGCGAATTTCAAAAAATGCTCTTGTTTTTAATATGATTTAACAAAAGCAATACTTTTTGACACTATGGGAAGGTGGTTTAGAACCCCACCCTCCTGCGCTGTTCCTTGCTTGCGAGCTTCTCGCAGGCGCAGTCCTGCAGAAGCGAGTGCAGCGGTGAGACTTCATTGCCACTGAGCACACAGTTTATTGCGTGCTTGCGCGCTATGTTCTCTATCTGCCCGCCGCTGAAGTCGTGGCTTGCAGCAAGTGTTGCAGCGTCGCTCTCGCTAAGTTCGGGAATCATCTGCTGCCATATTCTTGCCCTCACTGCAGCGTCGGGTTTCTCGAACTTAATTTTGTATAGAAAACGGCGCTCGAATGCCGGGTCAAGGTTATCCTGCAGGTTTGTGGTTGCTATCATAATGCCGTCGAGCGTTTCCATCTCTTGCAGAATTATGTTCTGTATCGAATTCTCCATTTTGTCAACCGCGTTGGTAGCACCGTTCTTGCGTGTACCGATTATAGCGTCGGCCTCGTTGAACAGTAGGATAGGTGCTTGCGTGCAGCGCATGGATATTTCGCGGTAACGGTCAAAAAGCGCTTTTATGTTCTTCTCGCTGTCGCCCACCCATTTGCTCTTTATTTGCGGCACATCAACAACCATAATATCGCGCCCTGTCTGCTTGGCAAGTTGGTACACCGTCTCGGTCTTTCCCGTGCCCGGCCCGCCGTAGAACAGGCAGGCAAAACCTTGGCGAAAGCCGCGCTGCTGCATTCGCTCGTGAATCTCGGCATATTTCTCGGGAGTGAAGAAGGCTGCAAGGTCAGCAATGCGGTTCTCTATTTCCGCCGGGTAGTAGAGTTCCTTGGGGATTATGCTTTCGTGCTGCAAAAGGTCCGAAATGCTCTCCTCGACAACTGTGATTTTCATTTCGGCAAGCAGGTTCTTCTTGGCCTCTTCTGTGAGTTTGTAGCGTGTAGTGTCGGCAATGCCGTTCACGCATATATGCTCAATGAGTTTCTCGCGCAACAGGCAATGCTCGCCGCTGCGCAACTTTGCCTTGCAACTGTTGAACTCGGCTTTGGTGCCGAAGAGGTCCTCTATCTGGTTGAATCTGATATCATCATCATCCCTGTTTACGAGCCAGCAGCAGAAAAAGACCAGCAGCACCATATCGTCGTTGCGCAGTTTCATCCTGTTTATCTCCTGAACGAAACGGATATTGCTGTTGTCCTCGAACAGTTGCCTTATACCGGCGATGAGGTCGGCGACGGTTACAGTATCATTATCGAGGTCTTCAAACAGTATCTCGAGTTGGTCAAAGAGTTCTGCACAATTGAGTCCTGTTTGGCGCGGGACCTGATATACTTCGTTATGTTTCAAAGCCTTTATTACCGCGGCGTTGACATCGAACTCTTCTTCGTCCTTGGCATTGCGGTAGCGCAAGAGATGACGGCGCACAAGGGCGCCTATTTCATCGGCATAACTGAGGGCGCGTATCTTGCTCATTCCCAGGAAGCACGCGATATCATTGAGATCTACGCGACTGGGACCCTTCTCAAGAGAAATGCAGAAAAATACCGCCTGCAGTTCGGTTATACCATAACTCTTGGCAAGGAAACTGCTGTAAGGCTTGGCCTTCCTGAGCGACTCTTTGCTCAGTTCCCCGTCCTCTACAAGTTCAACAACTTTCTCTATCGCCTGCAACAGCGTCAGTTCCTTCTTTTTTGCTTTTCTTTTTTCCATATTTTCTCTATCCGTTTTTACATAAAATAGTAACATTTGGAAAAAATTTCAAAGTCAAGAGACATTTCGACCGAAAATAATTTGCAAAGCGTTGAAATGCAATGAAATGCGATGTGTTAAACTTCCTTAAAAACAACTCAGAGGTTCTTCCGCTCGCTTTAAAAAATTATGAAGCAAGTTTCGTATTTTTCGTTAGCTTATTTGTGTCTTTGTAGCAAATAAAATATTATTTGTTAATTAAAGATATTGCTATTTATGAATAATATATTATTGCTTAATGTGGAAAATGCAAACGAAAAATCCATACAGATAGCATTAAGGGTAAAGGCCCGTCGACTGGAACTCAATCTGACACAAGGGGGGGGTGTGCCATTTCCCCCTTTTAGTTATATTCCCGTGTCGGCACGCCACTCGCTGAAGTCCAAAGTTCTTGTCCAAGGAATGTTTTCAAGCACCTGCAGCAGAGACTCTAACGCGCCGCGCATTGAATCCCTGTCGGTGAGTTCATTCACAGGTACACGTGTGCCATTTGCCGCACATATACACCATTCGCCGCCCACAGACTTCACAAAGTCCTTGCACTCGCCGCTGTAGAGAGCGTCGTGCAACGTAAAAGCCCCTGTACGTATGAACTTGTCACGCTCGTCATAGTCATCGGGCAGGTGAACAGCAATATCAACCAACCTCCATTCTGCATAATCGGCAGCCATTCTTATCTCCTTGCGACAACGGCTGATCTTTGCGTCTGCAAACAGGTGTGCCCTTGCCTTTTCGTGCTGTGTGTGATATATTGCCACCGGGCACTTGGGATTGCGATAAGCGTCATACGCTTCTTGGGCTTTGGTGAGTATCTCCTCGTACTCCTTGCAAAGCCCGGCAAAAGACAAATCACCTGTTTGTATATACTGCTCAATGTGTCTGCGTATGACAGGCTCTGCAAAGTCACCGAAACTCACGTTGGGCCTGAATTTGTATGCCAATGCTGCGTTCTTCACACCCTGCATTCCGGCAATGAGCAGTTCATTCATTGGCTTGCCGCTGTTTTCGTACTCACGTGCTGCCGACACCACTCTGCGGGCATTGAGCCAGCGCAACTCGTTCGTCTCACAGCAAGTCTCATAATGGTCGGCAAGCATCTCCTCATAACTAACGTCCTGCAGGTTTTCCAGTTTCGATAACGGCATGCGACCCCCGGGCCATGGCTTTTGTTGTATACCATCAAGCAGTGAACGTTCCTCATGCCTGATAAACTTATCCGTTTCTGCAATCTCTTTTATAAATTCATCGAGGTTGAAATTTTCGTCTTTAATGCACTCAATGATATCGGGAGCTCCCTTGGTCTTTGTTATTTTCAATTGTCTCATAATTCAACCTTTGATATTATCTATTATTTTTCTTCTCTCGTGCCATCCAAGTTCACAGCCGCTAAGGCGGCACTCTTTAGCATTGAGTCGTAGAAGCCTGCCTGCGCGTTCAATGGTGCAGTGCTCATTGCAGTCGGCATCCATTTGTGCAACTGCGGGATATTCAACAACGGCATTGTTTTTCTTCCCTTCAGCACAGTATAGTGTATCGGCGGCTATGAATACAAGTTGCTCACCGGCACGCCTTCTCAAGTAGAATACCTCGCCATTATCGGCTATGTACTCCCGTGGCCACACATTGCCCAGTTTATAATGGAATGTTCCGAATATAGCCATTGCTACCTGTTATTTATAGTCTGATATCCCGAAATAAGGCTCAATATTGTCAACCCTAAGTTGTACCAGTACATCGCGGTTATATGTGGGAAATCCTTCAATTTTTACCGGCACCCGTTTGCACACGCATTTGCGTTCGTACACAACGGAATCCTCATCCTTTATTACAAACCGTTTACCCTCTTCGATGGCGGCTTTGTACTCATTGGAAAAATCTCCCGATGTGTAGGGTATATTACTGTTTTCTATGTATTTTATTGTGGCATAAGGCGTAACAGCCCAATCCTCGAACTCTGCATCAGAGTCGAAATAAATTATTCCTTTCTTCTCAATCATAATATGTGATATATTTGAAAGTTGTTGTAATGCCCGTTTTTTCAGGTCAACTTTTTTTTAGTCTTTCCTCTGCTTTTTTCTTGAAGAACTCCCTTAGTGTAATGCCCTCGTGCTTGCTTTTGACGAACTTGCCCTTGCTGTCGCTCCATTCAACATCAACAATAAGGTTGTCGAGGTCGTGGTCGGTAACCCGGCGACCCTGGCAGTAGCCCCTTTTGGCTTCGAGCATGTACTTTGCCCCCTTTATTGTGAGAAAGCAAATCTCGTCGCCGGTCTTTGGGTTTGTAAGCACCTTACCCCTGTACCTCTTGAGCGGTTCGTTGTGCTTGTTGCTGAATGCAACCTCGTTGCCGTTGCGCTCCTTCAATACAAAAAAACCACCATTTCTCGTACTTGAACCTGCGCTCGTTTATTGGTTTCTCCACTGTGTAAAAATACCCGAAGTCAAATTTGAATGCCATACTTTTTTTATTTAGTTACAGACATAAAATAGACATTTTTTTAAAAAATTCGAATTTTCGGGCAGTTGTGAATGAAAATAATTTATATCGCATTGAAACACAATGTGATACAAATAGTCAAAGTTTGTTAAAACCAATAATCCAATACTTCTGTAATTGGCGTTTGCAACGTTATCAGCAATGTACACATGTCATCTCCACATACCTATGGGGAGATGTGATTCAGAACCGCAGATGTAAAACCGACAAACAACTCAATCGTTATTCTTCACCACCTCATATATGACCATTGCCGTCCAATCCTGCCACGCCGATAATCGGGAATTCTGAACAAACGGTTCGTAAAAATCTCTTGTAATGTCAAAAAATTCCTATTTTTTTATATTTTAAAGTTTTATACTTTATATGCTCCAAACTCATTGATCAGCATCTTGCACAAATAGTTCAGCTCCTTCAAATAGATACTTTCCAGAAGATCCTTCAACTCCGCCTCCTTCATCTGTGCAATGGGTTTGGCAGTTCTAATATTGTACTGGAGGACTGTCTTTGTACAGTTATTTCCCAGTGAGGCATCTTTCGGGAGCAGGATAGCATTGTTCTGCAAATGGTTGCGCCATTTGTTGGCCAATGCGACGTTACCCTCTACATGAAGTTCCAGTGTGTATTCCGTACCTGTCAACATCTTTGAGGTATTGATAGGTATCCACTCCAAATGAGCGGTTCCCCATTCGTTCCCAAGCCGCACTTGCAGGTATCCTTCACCGCTGACCCCCCGATGCCCAACTGTCCATTGGAGGCCACCACGCTTTTTCAGTTCTTTTTTCCACTGTTCGTTCAGCAATTCTATGGTGTATTCTTCAAATTTGCCGAAAGCCAATTGCTCCACCTTCAGAAGCACCTTTTTGATAATTGTGTACAGATTTTCCATAGCACGCATATCCTCTGCGCTTCCATTGGCAATATATTCGCGCATCTGGTTTCTCGCCTCTGCCACAGCCTTGCGGAAGGCATACAGGGTGTCGCAATCATCCGTGGTCACCTTCTTCAGATTGTGATGACCTATCACGGAGTTGCACAACATGTTCATTCTCGAATCGTCAGAGTCATCCTCTGCGAACAAGTCCTTCTCCAAGGACTCCACATAGGCACGAACCACACCGGTCAGGGCTTCGGGATAGATACGCGCCTCGAGGATGTCGTTCTTCAGCCAATTAACGATGTCACTGTTGTAGGCAAGTGGAACAAAGCGATTACCAATGTTTACATTACCATTGTTGCCATAACTTTGTGCGTCAACTTCCTTGCTGCCGTCGCCCGTCATGTAGAACACCCACACGTTGTCCACAGGAATTCTTTCGTCCTCTGTCATGTGCTTGATGTAGCGGGAAATCTGATTTGGCTGGTCAGGTGCATCGTAGATTTTGTTTTCCACAATGATTGCTATGCGCTTGCCATTGGCGGTAAAGGTGATGAGCCCGTCTATGAAACTGTTTGCCGTATCAGTCTTATATCGGGGATTGAACAGAATATTCACATCTGAGATGTTCTGATAATGAATCATCTTGTCGCGTCCTTTGGCAAATCGGTTCAAGAAACTGTTGAGCAACAAATATCTTCCGGAGGCATTTTGGTAGCGCATCAATGCCAGGAACATTTTGGTATGATCGTTCTCGCTCATCTTCCATGCAGTAAATACATTGTAAGGATTTTGGAGGTTGCTTGCACGGTTTCTGGAAGTTTCAATCTTTTCTGCCTCTTTCTTAATATCCTGTATTGTCCAGTCTTTCATAATTTTGTATCAGCGATTCCCTTTCATCGCGAGGTGTTATTTATGTTTGTGTTTTTATTCTTTCAGTTTTGCAACCTCAAAAAAGGCAAAAATTATTCCCTAACAGTAATAGCGCTGTGCAGTTTCTTGGGTAGCATGCTCCGGTAATGGTTCTCTTCGCTTGCAGGAATGCTGATGGTGACCAGTGAGTTACAGTTGAGGAACGCGTACTCGTCAATGGCTTCTATTCCGGGTGGGAGGGTCACGTGCTTAAGGTTGTTGCATGAACCGAAAGTTTCTTCTCCAATAGACTTGAGTCCTTGCTCTATGGTGACGCTTTCAATTCCTGTGCAGCCTTCAAAAGCATAGTCTCCAATTGTCTTTATATTCCCCGGTATTTCAACCTGGGTAATTCCGCTACAATGGCAAAAGGTGAAATCCTTTATTGCTGTAACTCTGTATGGGATACTGATACTCTTTAGTCCTGAACACTCGAAGAATGCCCATTCGCCGATATCGGCAACACTGTCGGGAATGGTTATCTCGTTCAGTTTCTTGCTGCCGTCGAAAGCGCCTCTGCCAATGGCCTTTATGCCTTGCGGAATGATTGTTGAGGCACATCCGGCAATAAGAATATCTGTAGCAGTCTCTATTATGGCATTACATCCTCCTCGCGAGTCATAGACGCTGTTCCCCTCCTCTACCACAATGCTTTCAAGTACTCTGTTGTTGGGAAAACTTTCAAATCTTGTCACCCCCTTCGGTATTGCAATGCTTTTCAGATTCTCGGCATAATCGAATGCGCCAAGGCCTACGCCGGTCACACCCTCGGGTATTACTGCGTTGGAGCAGGCTGCAAGGAGCATGCCGCTTGCTGTCTCTATTATGGCGTTACAACCGTTGCGTGAGTCATAGACCTTATTGCCTTCATCAACAACAATGCTATCAATACCGGTACAATCGTCGAAAATTATTCCCTGTATCTTTGTCAGGCTCTTTGGCAACCTTATACTCTTTAGATTTGTGCAATAGGAGAATGCGTCCTCGCCAATAGTTGTAACCCCCTCGGGTATTGTTATGCTTTCAAGGCTTGAGCAACCGCTGAATGCGCTTTTTTCTATTATTGTCGTTCCCTCATTTATAATGACCTTTTTAAGGTTTGAACATTCGCTTAATGCGGCTTCTTCAATTGTGTTTACACTCCGGGGTATTGTTATGCTCTCAAGAGCCGTGCAACCGTAGAATGCATAGAATCCTATCTCCTCGGTATTTGGCGGCAACGTTATGCTTACAAGTCCTGTGCATTCCTGGAAAGCACCTCCACAGATTTCTTTAAGACTTTGAGGCAATATGACGCTTTTGAGACTTGTGCAGCCTTTGAATGCGTCGTAACCTATTGTTGTCACACCTTCGGGGATTATGATACTTTCGAGATTGCTGCAACCTTCAAAGGCGAAATTCTCTATCTCTGTGGTGCCCGGCGGTACAGATATGCTCTTTTGAGTCATAATAAGAAGTTGTTTAAATTTCTAATAAAAATTAACTTTTTTACTCAACGCTGTTTTTCAAGCATTTTGTCTATTCTTGCGGCAAGTTCGTCCATTTTTTTACACAGTGCGGGCATTAGTTTAAGGTATCCCACAAGTGCGTGAATGCCTATGGAACCCATTATATCCAAACGGAAACGGCGTACCCTGGCGTTGGGGAAAATGGCAAGAGTGTTTTTTAAGCCAGAAGAATAAATCATTTCATCCATTATCATTTCGGAACCCCCCACCTTAAAGCAGGCAACAGTCTGTCGCCTTACAGGGGCACTGAAATGTTTAGGCGCATCAATGACATACTCTCCCACAACTTGTTTCCCTTCGCAATGTTCCGCAACGGTTCTTACAGGCCACAAGCATTTCACCTTAGTGTTATATAATTGCCCGAATTCGGAGTCTCCCGGCTCAATGTCAAAATGGCGGAGCTCGAATCTGTCGCCGTACTTGTTGGTCATCAGCATAAGATAGTCGCGAATGGTGTCCATCCAGGGTTGCACAATGGCCTTGAATGTGTTGTCGCAATCGAGGCCTTTGCTGCTGCATTCTGCTATGCTGCTTTCAATGGCTGTATCATCTATTGGCTCAAGCGGAATATTCTCTTCGTCTAATACTGTAGTCTCCATTGCGAGGATGCGCATTTGCTTTGCGTGGTACGCAATCTCCTCCTGGCGAAGGCTGTATTCAAGCGCAAGGTCCATAAGCAGTGTTGCAAGGTCGAGAAAGTAGAATTCCTGTTCTGTGAGCTCAAGTGTGTGTATGTAGTAATAGCCGCTTGTGGTGCGCCAGGGTATCTCCTTAGCCGGTATTATTGTGTAGTGAGAATAAGGAGAACCTTTAACGTAGGTTCTTCTTATTTCCATCTGTATGCAGTCGTATGTTATTGTGCATATCTGCGTCATCACATCCTTACGTTTGAAGTAGAGCGATGTGTTGTATTCTGCAGTTTCAGACGGAATCTCGGCAATCTCCATTTTCAGGAGCTCCGGGTTGCCACCCTTCTTTTTCAGTGCAGCACACAACCCCTGCTCGGTAAACTGCATTCTGCCGTCGCAAAAAGAGAATATGGGATTGGGTTCATTGCTGAACTTGGCCGATTCGCCATGATAGTATCTGAGAAACTTTAAATCAAGTTCCTTGTTTACGGTTTTCTTTATCTTGTCAAGGTCGTACCCGTGTCCGCTGTAAGTTTTGTAGTGCTCTTCGAACTCGTCGCGTCGCTTCTGTGCGTCGCTTTTGCTGTGTGCCAATATCTTTTTCATCTTATATGCTTTTATTATCTCTCCAACAGACACACACGGCCTGTCTTGCGCAAATTCTCATATATATTCTTGTAACTGCTCTCATTGTCTATCACCCATAGCAATTTTGTGCGCAGACGCTCCGTGTCGGGGCACGAGGCAAAGCCATCGGTGATTATTATAAGCCCATCATATTCGGGGTGTTCTACTGCATAGTCCACCGGTGCCTGAAAGTCGGTGCCGCCGCGTCCACTAACTTTCAGTTCCTTGATATTCTTCTTTGCGTCGGTGAGTGCCAAAGGCTTTCCCTGTACCTTGGCGTCGAACATAAGCACATCAATTTGCTGAATGCCGTACTTGAAGAACGATGTTATTACATTCAGGTACCTCCCCAAATCTTCACTGCCAACCGAACCGCTGGTGTCTATGGCAATGAGCAGGCGCGTGGTAAAGTCGTAGCGACTGCCCATCTGCTCGAAACCGAAACGGCGGCTGGGGCGCATACGGGTGAGCCGGCGTTTCTGTGAAAGTATGCTTGCCCGGAACATGCGCAACACTGCACGGTAGTCAATCTTTCCCTCGGCAGTCTTCTTTATAAGTTCTATAAGGCCACCGGGCAGGCTGCCCCATGACGATGAACTCTTTACAATATCGGTTATCTGTCGTGCCTGGAACTGGTCCTCCTCCCACAAATCGGTGTATCCCGATGTGGGGGTGTTGTTATTGTCGCTGTTCTCGTTGCCCGATGAGGCTTCGCTTTGCCCGCTCTCTTGTTGTTGCTTGCCTTGGCTGCTACTGTCTTGTCCTTGCTGTTGTTCGCTTTCTTGCTCACTGTTGTTGCTTGCCCCGGCTTCTGCCGCCTCGTTCTTGCCTTGGCTGCTACTGTCTTCTCCTTGCTGTTGTTCGCTTTCTTGCTGTTGCTGTTCGCCTTCTTGCTGTAAATTGTCAAGGAATTCGTTCAGGCGCATTGCATACCATTCGTAGTTCTGTCCTGTGGGCAGGTCAAAATCCGTAGGGTGGGCAAGATTCGCCCACGCAAGGTTGTAGGCGGGCGAAATCACAAGGTCGCTTGCTTTCTGCAGCACAATTGATGGGCAGCCCATCGGCTGTCGGGCATAGGGGTGCTGCAGCAGTATGCGTATAATCTCCACACGCAACAGGTCACGCAGCTGGCTCTCCGTCATAGTTTCTATGATGGCCGGGTTATACTCTATGCGCCCTTTGCCAGAACGCAGCGGGCACAGCATATTGGCATTCATCACAAGGCGATGGCTGCAATAGACGTTGAAGAACACCGGTTCGGTAAGGAACCACTGCTCAATCTCTTGCTGTATGCGTTCGCGTGCTGTCATAGCGTGCTGATGAATTGCAGTACTTTCTTATAGGTGGTGGGTAATTCCCTGTTTATGAACACCAGCATCTTCTTGTAGTTTGTGCCGTCGATGAGAGAGACAAAGTGAGCATAGGCCTCGCGGTTGCCCTTGTGCAGGTAGTCGTGGTAGGCTTTCAGGTTGTCGGCTGTCGTTGCAGTCTCCAGAATGTCGGCCTTGCCGGTCTCAAAGAAACGTGCCAGCGCATCGTTGAGCAACGAGAACTGGTGCAGCTCATACTTGTCGAGTTCTTTCTTCATGGCCTTGAAATCGGCAAGCAGTTGTTCGGGGCTGATGTCCTCCTTGCGGAACGACTGGAACAGCATTGCTGCCGCGTGCACACCCACAACGCCAGCCACAATCTTCTGGTGTACAGGCGCAGGTTTGGGCACATTCTCCATAAGACGCGCAACCTTTTCCCAAGCACGGCGGTCGGGGTCTTTCTCAAGGCCCTGCTCCTCTTTGGTGTCGCTGCTGCGGTCGAGCATTTCGGGGTTGGCGCTTATGAACTGTATAATGCGCTTGTCAAGCCCCGCGCTTTCGGCCCAAAGCAACCACTCGTCGGCCGATGGGCGGAAGGTATAGATGTTGAAGCGCGACACAAGTGCGGGGTCGAGGTCGGTGAGCTGGTACTCGTCGCCATCGTTACAGGCCGAGATGATGCGGCTGCCCTCGGGCAAAGGACGTCCTGCCAACTTGCGGTTGAGCACAAGGTCCATCACAGTCTGCAGAATTTCGGGGCGGGCGCGGTTGAGCTCGTCGAGGAACAACACAATGGGCTTGCCGTCGATGGGGAACCAATAGGGTGGCATAAAGGTTGTCTTGCCTGTTGCCTCGTCCTTTGCCGGCAAGCCAAGCAGGTCGCCCGGGTCGCTCATCTGACCCAAGAACAAAGTCTTGACAGGCATTCCCTTTGTCTCGAAATACTTGGTCAAAATCTGTGACTTGCCTATACCGTGACGGCCAGTCAGCATGATATTCTGCCACGATGGTGTTACCTCGAGCAGTGTCATAAGTTCTTTACTGTTTATTGCTATTGCCATAATTGTTTTTTTCTTTGTCATCCTGAGTGAAACGAACCTTTAGGTCGACGCCCGAGGCGTCTGCCTTGGCTGTAAAGCCGAAGGGGCCGAAGTCAAGGATCTCACGCAAGGGTTTTACAAGATACGCTTCACAAGGTGGGCGGCCATTTTGTTTGGGTTTTATGAATGTTTGTTTTTTATTCCCCTCTCGTTACCGTTACCACCGTCTCGCCTGTCTGCAGGCCCTTTATGATTCTCACCTGCAGTTGCTCCTCCTCTTCGGTCATCAGCCTGTAGGGGCAACCGTCCTGCTCGGTCTCGGGGAAGTACTTACCCTCGACATCGTTCTTCACATAGATTCCGTTACCGGGTTCCTCGGCCTTATAGTATATGTGCAGTGAGGGGTATGTGTTCTTTATCAGCGCTGCCACCTCGTAGCAAGGTGTCCAGGCCGTCTCGAAGGTCACGCGTAGCGTATCA
This sequence comes from Bacteroidaceae bacterium, assembly GCA_017408685.1. GTDB lineage: Bacteria > Bacteroidota > Bacteroidia > Bacteroidales > Bacteroidaceae > HGM04593. Next base: position 14,946 of record JAFQUE010000009.1, read on the forward strand.
TCGGCACGCTCGAGGTCCATCCATTCGCCACGGCACAGAATCTCTTCGGGGTTCTTCCCTAAGGCTTTGACCAGGCAGCCCAGCCACGTCGGGCCAAAGTCGCTCGCAACCAAAGGCTGCTCCATCGCCTGTAGCGATGTCATAGTTTCATACAATGCATTGATTTCTTTCTTTTCACCCTCGATGACATAATGGGTAATACATATGTTTGGCATAGTTTTTTAAGTTTATTCGTTTATAATTTAACCTGAATTCGATATCAATGACAGTTCCGCGGTTTTTGAGATGCTTGACTCTCCTCATAAAGTTCCTCTTCAATCTCAACCTCAAGTCCGGGGAACTTTGCGACCAGTGCATAGGCTAATGCAGTCTCACCGCGTTCGGTCTCAATCCTCAGCAGCAGGGCGCCATCTTGCTCATCAACTCTCAGGAGGTTGCCGCAGTAGTATTCCCGCTTGGGGTCTGTGCCCACAAGGTAGTGCATAAAGATGTTTATAGGAACGTACAGCCCTAATTCATTCTCTACATCACCGTATTTGTTTGCAATTTTCTCTGCAAGTTCCTTCAATGGGGCAATGTCACCTTTTACGGTATATGTGTAAGTGCAAGGGTCGGGCTCGCCGTAGTCATCGCTGTCCTCGAGCGGGTTCTCATCGGTATAAAAAGCCTTGTCGTAACACTCCTTTGCTTTTCGCTTGTCGATGAAGAAGCCGAACTCCTCTTTTCCCCAACGGTAGAGGTCGCCAATCTCTCTGTATGCCCACCTGCGGTCATCTTCTCCAAGGTCATCGGCATTCTCAACCAGCAGGCGTGTATAATCCAGCGGGGTGAGATTGCTCAATATCCACACAACATCCGTTATGTTGTTAAGCAGGTGGTTTCCGGCTTTGCACACTTTCCCGAACAAGGTCTCTGCTTCACCTTCATTGCTTTCGAAGAGCGGAGTATTAAGGAGTTCGTAACGCTCGATAGAAATAGTCTCGCCGCTATCGGGGTCGGTATATGACTCCTCCCAGGTGCGCCAGCTGTGGTACATACCGGCAAGCACTATGCTGTCTGTTGTACAGTTGTCCATAGCAAGAAGCCACTCTTTATCGTCGGAATGCAGGAAGCGCATATAAGAAATGTTGAGCAACAGAGCTTTCCTTATAAGATATTCATTTATCTTCTTGTTGCCCGAGTGTACAGAGTCGAAAATCTTCTTTACGCACTCATCGGGGCCGGCAACAGCCTGCGAAACGGTAAACGGGAGCTCATTGTATTTGGCCGCGGCCTCATCGGCCAGGCAAAACAGGAATTCATCCAATTCTTCCCATTCGTACTCGCCATTCAGTGCCCTGCACTGCTCGACAATGCATAATGCATCTTCACAGTTGTCATTGGTGTAGTAGCATATAAGAAGCATACCCGGCAACTGATTGCTTGCTGCTGTTATAATTTCATCGCACTCGCTTTTTCCATTGAGCAAGTCGAATGTCCAGCTGATTGTCTGCTCTGCGTCTTTTCTCTCGAACTTATATCCGGCGGCGGTAAGCAGCGGAGCAAAAGTCTCCACCATTTCATTATACTTCGCAGTGTTGTCGGTATATACATACATTGTAGAGGGTTCTGTCCTCACCAGCTTGCCATCTTTTGAAGTATATGTAATAACGATGTTGGGATAGTCACCAAATTCGACATAGTCGAACAGAATATCGGGGAAATGAGCTACAACCTTTTCCACAAGTTCCTTGAACCTTTTGAGTGTATCGGGGTCGACGCCGGTGTAACTGAAACTTTTGTCATTGAATTCAAGCCCATAGAATTCGCCCTCAAAATTATCGGGTCTCTCCTCGAACTTATATACTTTGTTCAGTTCTTTTGCATAAGAATTGACCTGTCCCTGATTCTTGTTATCCTTTGCGCTAAGCTGTAAAGACCATTCTACCATAGTGATTTTTTTTACATAATTCATGTGTAATATAGAAACTTTTTCCGAAAATTTCAAAAACAAGGCGCTGTCTCAAGAAAACAAAGTTGTAAAGCATTAAGGTTCAATGGTGTACTATGGGTTAAATTTTGTTAAAACAGTGAAAGGTGTGTTATCTACTTTTACCAGCAAACCAATTATTTGTTCCTTTTTCGGTTAAACTATATTAACTTTCTTTTCATGGTTGGACTATTTATATAAATTTGCAGAGATTATATCACATAACATTACAACTATGATCAAGAGCAGAATATGCGAGATTCTTGGGATAAAGTATCCCATATTTCAGGGTGGAATGGCTTGGGTTGCCGACGCTGAACTTGCTGCGGCAGTATCAAATGCCGGCGGGCTTGGCCTGATATCGGCCATCAATGCCGGAACAGAGGCAGTAAGGAACGAGATACGCAAGTGCAAGACGCTCACCGACAAACCGTTTGGTGTAAACATTATGCTCCAGGCCCCCAATGCCCCGGAGATTGCCGGCATGATTGTTGAGGAGGGTGTGAAGATTGTGACAACCGGAGCCGGTTCGCCGGCGAAATACCTGCCAATGTGGAAGGAGAACGGAATAAAGGTCATTCCTGTAATTGCGTGCGTTGCCCATGCTGTAAAAATGCAGGCGGCCGGCGTTGACGCCATTGTTGCCGAGGGTGCAGAGTCCGGCGGACATGTAGGCGAGTTGCACACTATGCCGCTGATACCGCAGATTGTAGACGCTGTAGATATTCCGGTAATCGCTGCCGGCGGCATATGTGACGGCCGTGGTGCTGCTGCGGCATTCATGCTGGGTGCCGAAGGAGTGCAGGTGGGAACCCGCTTCCTCTCTGCAACAGAGTGCAATGTGCACGCCGAGTATAAAGAGAAACTGCTTAAGGCTACCGATATATCGACAATTGTTACAGGCAAGTCCCTTGGACACCCTGTGCGCTCGCTGAAGACTCCTTTCTCAAGGAATTTCGCGAAGATGGAGAACGACCCGAATGTTACGCCCGAGGAGATTCTTGCATTTGGCGGCGGAGCGCTGCGCAAGGCTGTGCAGGAGGGCGATGTCGACGGAAGTTATATGGCCGGTGAGTGCGCCGGCATGGTAAAGAATATTGAACCGGCAGCAGCAATAATCGAGGATATTATCCTTGGTGCTGAAAAGGTGATGAAAGAGAGGATAGCAAGCATGTGCCAATAAGGCGTTGCTGTCCTTCCAGGCATAAAGAAAAGAGGCTCTGCGGAGCCTCTTTTCTTTATGTCATTTCCTCGGGTGGTCGATGTTGTAGTGTAGGCCGCGGCTCTCCTTGCGTTCCATTGCCCAGCGCATGATAAGATAGCCAACATTTATTATGTTGCGCAGTTCGCACAGTTCGCGGCTCACAACGCTCTGCTTGAAGAGTTCTTCGGTCTCTTCATATAGAAGGTCAAGGCGGTTCCATGCGCGCTTGAGACGAAGGTCGGTGCGTACAATGCCCACGTATGTGCTCATGATTTGCTGCACCTCCTTGGCGTCCTGCGAAATCAGAACCATCTCCTCGTTCATCTTTGTTCCCTCGTCGTTCCACTCGGGAATCTCTTCCTTGTAACTGTATTCATGGAAGTGCGCAAGCGAGTGTTTGGCTGCCGCGTCGGCATATACAACGGCCTCGATGAGTGAGTTGCTTGCAAGGCGGTTGCCGCCGTGGAGACCTGTACATGAGCATTCGCCAACAGCGTAGAGCCTGTGTATGCTGGACGCTGCATTGAGGTCCACCTTGATACCGCCGCAGAGGTAGTGCGCTGCGGGTGCAACGGGAATATACTCCTTGGTTATGTCAATGCCAAGCGATAGGCATTTCTCGTATATGTTGGGGAAGTGGCGCTTGGTTTCCTCGGGGTCCTTGTGGGTAACATCGAGGTACACATGGTCGTCGCCACGCAGTTTCATTTCATTGTCGATGGCACGGGCTACAATGTCGCGCGGGGCAAGCGAGAGGCGCGGGTCGTACTTGTGCATGAACTCTTTGCCGTCCTTGGTGCGCAGTATGCCGCCATAACCGCGCATGGCCTCGGTTATGAGGAACGAGGGTCTGTCGCCGGGGTTGTAGAGTGCTGTGGGGTGGAACTGAACGAACTCCATGTCCTGCACTGTTCCCTTGGCACGGTATACCATGGCAATGCCGTCGCCTGTTGCCACAAGGGGGTTGGTTGTTGTTTTGTATACTGCACCGCAACCGCCGGTTGCCATGAGTGTCACTTTGCTGAGGAATGTATGCACCTCGTTGGTGGTTATGTCAAGGATATATGCACCGTAGCACTCTATGTCGGGTGTCTGGCGGGTAACCTCTATGCCAAGGTGGTGCTGTGTGAGTATTTCAATTGCAAAGTGGTTGTCGAAGATGGTTATGTCGGGGTGCTTGCGCACGGCCTTAATGAGCGATTCCTGAATCTCGGCGCCGGTGTTGTCGGCATGGTGAAGAATACGGAACTCGGAGTGTCCGCCCTCGCGGTGAAGGTCGAACTCGCCCTTCTCGTTCTTGTCGAAATCTACGCCCCAATCGATGAGCGCCTGAATTTGTGAGGGTGCTTCGCGCACAACCTTTTCCACGGCTGCGCGGTCGCTTATCCAGTCGCCGGCAATCATTGTGTCCTCGATGTGCTTGTCGAAGTTGTCGACCAGCAGGTTTGTTACCGAGGCAACGCCTCCCTGTGCAAAATAGGTGTTGGCGTCCTCCAATGTTGTCTTGCAAATGAGGGCAACCTTGCCTTTGTCCGCTACTTTGAGTGCAAAACTCATTCCGGCAATGCCGGAACCAATAACCAGAAAATCGAATTTCTTGACCATGTGACAATTATGTTTTCTTTGGGCGAGGTTGGGTCTTTTATAGGTTATGCGGCTCAAAGCGGTCGCCCTTATCTTTGGCGGTAAATTTACAAAAAAATATAATATTATATGCTTATGGGGCAATATTTCGTAAAATATATATAGTTTTACGGGAGATTTCAAAGATTATGTTTGCAATGAGAATACGTCTTATCATATGCCTGTTGCTTTTGCCTTTTGCCGCCTTCCCGCAAAGGGCAATGAAGAATGCCGTGGATTATCTGCTTGAGGATAGGTTACTTGATGAGGTCGACGCCTCGGTTATGATATATGACCTTGATGATGACTCCATGCTCTATGCTCACCGTGGAAGCAAGATGGTGCGTCCGGCGTCGGTGCTCAAGGTCATTACTTCGGTTGTTGCAACAGAGAAACTCGGTTGTGAATATACGTTTGACACAGAACTGTTTGCGGCGGGGAACAATCTTTATGTGAAAGGGCGCATGGACCCGCTCTTCGGTATTGATGATATGGTGCAGATGGCGGCCGCTGTGCCTGCAGGCAGTGTGGTGGACACGCTTTTTGCCGACTGTTCTTTTATAGATTCGCTCTACTGGGGCAGCGGCTGGGTGTGGGACGATAACCCATACGGTTTCCAACCTTATCTGTCACCGCTCATGGTGTGCGGCGGAGGAGTTGAGGTGGCTGTCTCTCCTTCGGTCAAAGGAAAGGCTCCTCAATATACCGTGACCCCTGAATCTTCGTTCTATTCTGTTGTGAACGAGGCTGTGAGCAATGACCCTTCGCTGGGCAAACTCACAATTCTGCGCGACTGGCTCGAGGACAGCAATCTCATACGCATAAAGGGTAACTGCACCAAACGTTACAAGGAGAAACTGAATATGTACAAGTCGGCCGATTTCTTTCTTGCGTTGCTTGCCGAAAAACTTGACTCGGTGGGCGTGGAAGTGCGTACAATATCTTTCGGCGGTGTGCCGGCTGCAGCCGAAAGGATACATTTGACATGCCGTCCGCTGACCGATGTGGTGGATGAGGCTCTTATGGAGAGTGACAACCTTTGTGCCGAGGCTCTTGTTTATCATCTTGCTGCCATTGAAAATGAATCTCCGCTCTCAATGGATGAGGGTTGTGATGTCGTGCGCAGTTTCCTCTCCGGTGAACTCGGGATACAGCAGGAGTTCTCAATTGTCGACGGGTCGGGACTCTCGGTCTATAATTACGTTTCAGCGGATATACTTTTGCGTACTATGGTCCATGCCTGCAGGAACAACGATGTGTTCGATGTCATCTACAGCCGTCTGCCGCTTTCCGGCGTGTCGGGTACCATGAAAAACCGTACCAAGGATGGTGCTGCATACAAGAAGGTGCGGGCGAAGACCGGTACGGTAAAGGGGGTGTGTACGCTCGCCGGTTATGCGAAGGCTTCCAACGGGCACCTTTGTGCTTTTGTGATACTTAACAGCGGTCATGCAAAGGCTTCGGAAGTGCGTAAGTGGCAGGATAGGGTATTAGAGGCAGTATGCAGGTGAAGTAAACGACTAAAAAGCGGATTTCTGCGTTATACTGGCCTTAAAATCCTCATTTACCCTCAGTAAACTCCGGTTTTTAAGGCTGCGCAAGCCTTGAACTCCATCTTTTTATTCGTCTACTTCTTAAAATCTTTCTTGCATTCTTTGATGTTGCGTATGAGTTGTTCATATTCGCAGCGTTCTACTGCGCTGTCGTGGAACAATGTGTCGTATTGCTCTTTGGTAAGTGACTGCCAATCATTGCTGCTCATTTGCCGCAGTGCCGGTGATGGACGGAATTCGGCAATGGGGGTGGCAACAGCAAATCTGTTGTGGGGGCATGCAGTGAGGCAACGGTCGCACCCGTAAAAGCAATTTCCCATCTTTTCACCGATGTTTTCGGGTAACTCTCCACGGTGCTCTATGGTGAGATAGGATAGGCACTTGCGGGCGTCGAACCCCCCATGCCTTAATGCCTCGGTGGGGCAGTTGTCAATGCACTTGCTGCAGTTGCCGCAATTGTTGGCGGCGAACGGTGCATCGTACTCAAGTTCAATATCTATGAGAAGTTCTCCCAGAAAGAATAAGGAACCTTTGCCGGGGATTATGAGTTGTCGGTTGCGTCCAATCCAACCCAGTCCGGCCTCAACTGCCCAGTAACGTTCAAGAATGGGAGCCGAGTCGCAAAAGGCCCGCCCGTGGCATGGTGTAACTTCATTTATGCTTTTGAGCAGCATGAAAAGGCGTTCTTTAACGACCTTGTGGTAGTCTTTGCCTTGTGCGTAACAGGATATTGCTTCAACGGGGTTTTCGGGTGTGTAGTTCAAGGCTGTAACGACAATGCTTCTGCAACCTTCAACAAGCAGGGTGGGGTTGTAGCGTTTGTCGCAGTTGCGCTCAAGGTAGTGCATGGTAGCGTTGTTGCCTTCTGCAACCCATTGGTTACAGTAGTTTGCAGTTCCACCAGTAACGGGACCGGCCTTTGCAATGCCGCAGATGTCAAAGCCGAGACGCAGTGCCTCGGCCTTGATGTATTCTGTAACTTCTCTTTTGTCCATTATTCAAAAACCTTGAACTCGTATCCTTGTTCCAGCAGCCAGTCTATTGAACGCGGCAATGCATATTTGAGATTGCTCTCGGAGCGTATCGAGTCGTGGAATGTTATTATGGAACCGTTGCGTGTGAGCCTCTTGACATTGGCAAGCACATCCTCGCCGTAGAGACGGAAACTGTAGTCGCGGGTAACGAGGTCCCACATTACAAATTGGTAACGTTTGCTCAATTCCTCGTATTGCCTTGGGCGTAGAATGCCGTGGGGAGGGCGGAAGAGGTTGCTGTGGATGAATGCGTCGGCCTGGTCAACATTCTCGATGTAGTTGTTTACGCTGGTAAGGAGTCCTTTCAGGTGGTTGAATGTGTGGTTCCCGACACGGTGCCCTTCCTCCACAACCTGCATGTACTCCTGGGGGAACTTGTGGACATTGTCGCCCACCATGAAAAAGGTTGCCTTTATGTCGTAACGTTTGAGCAGGTCAACAACCCATGGGGTTATTACGGGTATGGGCCCGTCGTCGAAGGTCAGATAAACGGCCTTCTCATTCGGGTCCATGCGCCATATTGCCTTGGGGTATAGTTTGCGGAAAATTTCCGGAATCTGCTCAATGAACATTGTGGGTTTCTTTTGTCGGGTTTTCAGTTCCTGAGGGAGTTGTCTCCTTTGACAAGTTCCTGGTATACATTGTCTAATGAGTGTCCTGCGTATTTGATGAACAGGGCAGACATCTCCTCGTCGTTCTCATTGTCATCGGAGAGGATTACTTTTACTCCTTCAAGAAGTATTTTCCTGCGGAACTCTTCAATGCTCTTGTTGCGTTCCCTCGGTTTGAGAGTGTTGTACCAGCGGAGGTATTCGTACTCGTCCTTTATGACCTGTCCGGAACTTCTGAGATATCCCTCCTTGAGCATTTGCAATGTGTCATCGCCAAGGTACATGTCTGTGCCTGCCGCCTCTTTCTGGCGTGCGTGCATAATCTGATAAATCTTGGCAATCTCAATGGTGCCGTCCCTCAGCGGGTCGTAGCGTACTATGTCGCCGGGCAGTTCGGTGTCCCATTTCTCAAGCAGGTTTATGATTCTCCTTGTGATTTCAAGTGCTTTTGCAGTGTCACCCTCTTTCTCGGCCAATATGAGGTCATTGTGCATGTACTGCGCCAATGCCGCCATCTGTGTGCGGTGGGTGCTTATCATGCGGTGGATTGTCTCGTCGGCATAATACTCCTTATTCTCCTTTATGCCTCCCCACTTGAAACGGCTGATGACATTGTGGTAGAACTTGTCGGTGTCAACAGGGTAGTCATATATGCCTGCCTCCTGTCCTGCCGGTACAATCTCTGTCCAGTTGAATGGAGTAATTCTGTATGCGAGTCCTTCAAGGACGAAGAAGTTCTGCAGTATTCTGGGGTAGTTGTCCTGTCCCACTGTTATAGACATGTAGATGGGGCGTTCCCAGTTGGCGTTGGCAAGCATTTCCAATATAAGGAGTTCGTGGCGGTACATGGCTGTTACGTCTGACATGTCAATCTCCATGTATTCGGGCATGTCGTGCCTGAACAGGTTCGGGATTTTCATGCCTGAACGTTTTACCGCTGCCGAGTCTATGCTTATGCGCATTGCTCCGGTTGGTATTATGGGTTTGCCGGGTGCGAGTTCTTCGGCAATCCTCATAGCGTGCCTGCCGTATGCTTCCTGATATTCGGCAATGGTTCTCTCTTCTTCATTGTTGCTGTCCATGCCGTTGAGACCGAGTTTTATGAGTCTTTCGGCGTCGGTCTTTATTTTGGGCTTGATGTAGCCGATGATTTCATCGACAACTTTGCGGCCTTCGGATTTCTCCTTGTCATTGGCTTCGGTTATCCAGTATTTCATTATGTTGCTTACCTCGCGGATGTCGCCGATGAGGTTTGCTTTCTCCGGGTTCCTGTTCAGGAACTCGTTGATGTGTCTTGTGGCAATATCGGGCAGGATGAATACATACTGGTTGGTGTTGCCGTTGTAGTCTTCGCTTTGCCAGTTTATGGGCAGGGCCGGCGATTCGTATGCGGGTCGCTTCATCTGGTCTATGTACCAGTCGGCCTGTATGTAGGAGAGGTTGCATACACGTGTGTCGGTACGCTCTCCTTCGACCTCCTGGTTATACCACAATGGGAAGGTGTCGTTGTCGCCGCAGGTGAAGATAATCGGTGAACAACTGTCGGGGAGTGTGTTCAGGTAGTTCTGTCCGAAGTCGCGGCATGCGTACCGTCCGCTGCGGTCGTGGTCGTCCCATGTCTGCGATACCATCTGCACCGGTACCAGAAGGCACACAACCGACACTATGGCATTGAGTGCTGCGCTCTCTTTCTTCGTGCGTTTCTCAATGAATTCTACTATGCCGGCCACGGCCATTCCAATCCATATTGCAAAAGCATAGAACGACGCTGCATAGGCATAGTCGCGCTCGCGTGGCTGCATTGGTGTCTGGTTCAAGTAAAGTACAATCGCAAGGCCTGTCATGAAGAATAGCATTCCTACAACGAGCAGTTGTCTCTTGCCTTCACAACCTTTCTTTGCCTGCCATATCAGGCCTATGATACCGAGTATTAACGGGAGGGCGAAGAATACGTTGCGACCCTTGTTCTCTTTGAGTGATTCGGGCAGTTTGTCCATGTTGCCCAAACGTATTTCGTCAAGGAACGGAATGCCTGTTATCCAGTTGCCGTGCTCTTTTTCGCCATGACTCTGTATGTCGTTCTGTCGTCCCACGAAGTTCCAAAGGAAATATCTCCAGTACATGTGGTTGACCTGGTAGTTTATGAAGAATGAGATGTTGTCCAGTTGTGTGGGCATTTTCACTCTGCCTCCACGGCTCTGCGACGGTACGGTGTTCGTGATTTTCCCGCACCACTTCTCGTAGTGTGCTGCATGGTTGTCGCTGTACATGCGCGGGAAGAGCATGTTCTGTGCATAGAGATAATCTTTGTTGTATTCTATTATCTTGTACTCTCCCTTCTCGTAATCGCGTGCATAGACAGGACTGGTCTCAACGCTCACGGCTCTTCCGTTCTCGTCGTACTGCAGTTCCGAAGTGAACGCCTGACCATAGAATAGCGGGCGTGTACCGTACTGCTCGCGGTTGAGGTACACACCAAGGGTGAAGATGTCCTCGGGTGAGTTCTGGTCCATTGGGGTGTTGGCTGCAGAACGTATCACAATGAGGGCATATGATGAGTAACCTATCATTATGAACATCATACACAGGAATGCTGTGTTGAACATCCTGAAACTTACAAGGTATCTCTTCGCGCTTTTGATTATACCGGTCTTTTTTGATGTTTCTGTTATGTCCTTCTGCATTAAGGCAATGAATGCGAGTGCGGCAAGTACAATGACGCCTATTACAATGCTCATGCCTACCTTGTGCCCGTAGAATGGTATTCCCAGAAGTGCCACTGAAAGAATGAACAGTGTGGTTACAATCTTCTGCGCCTTGGTTGTCTGCTCCTTGAATCTCTCGGTGAATACTATGCCGGCAGTCAATGTGGCAAACAGCACAACAAGATAAACGTAGAGTCCTGTATTGAAAGGCATACCTAATACGTTTACAAAGAGCAGTTCAAACCAACCGCCTACCTTTACAACGCCCGGGACAATGCCGTAGAGTACCACTGCTACAAGTACTGCAGATACGGCAAGTGCCAGCAATGTATATTTCCAGTTCTTGCCGGGGAATTTCTTATAGTAGACAACAAGTACAATTGCCGGGATACAGAGAAGGTTTAGCAGGTGTACGCCAATGGAAAGACCTACAAGGTATGCAATCAGTATGAGCCAACGGTCGCTGTGGGGCGAGTCGGCATTATCCTCCCATTTGAGTATGAGCCAGAATACAACGGCTGTGAAGAGTGAAGAGAAACTGTATACTTCACCCTCGACTGCGCTGAACCAGTAGGTGTCGCTCCATGTATAGGCGAGTGCGCCCACAAGGCCCGACGCGAGAATGGTTATTGTCTGTGCTGCACTTATTGTACCGCTGTTGCCGACAATGAGTTTGCGTACGAGGTGTGTAATGCTCCAGAAGAGGAACATTATGCCTGCCGCACTCAGTAGTGCCGACATTATGTTCACCATGTAGGCTACATTTCCGGGAGCTGCAAACAGTGAAAAGAAGTTGGCTGCAAGCATGAAGAACGGTGCGCCTGGCGGGTGACCCACCTCCAGTTTGTTTCCTGAAAGGATAAACTCGGGACAATCCCAGAAACTTGCGGTAGGCTCGACGGTGAGGCAGTAGGTGAATGCCGCGATGAGGAACGTGAGCCAACCGATGGTGTTGTTCAACAGTTTGAATTTTTTCATTATATCGGAATATTTTGTTTTTCTGTTGTGTATGGTGCATTTTTCCAAAATGCGTGCAAATGTACCTAATATATAGGAAATGAACAAAATATTGCTGTCAAAAAAAGGGAATCCAAATGTTTATAGTTGTTAACCCAGAACAGAAAAGTTGAAGGCTGGTTACATAGGATCTATGTCGTAGTACATTGTGATGGAACGGTAGCGGGGTTGGCTCAAGTATGCCTGTTGCAGGTCCTGCAGCAGTTTGTTTATCTTGTACTGCGACAGGGTGTTCTCTACCTTGAGCACAATCTTCCGTATGTAGAGTTGCTTTACTTTTGCCACAGGCGGCAGGTCGGGGCCGAGAATGCGGTCGTCGAAAATCTCGCGCATGTGCTTGCCGAGAACCGTGGAGAACTCCTCGAGCAACTGTACATCGCGGTGTTTTATATATATGTAAATAAGCCGATGAAAAGGGGGATAATGGAATATGAGACGTTCGCCTATCTGCTGGTCGTAGAACGATTGGTAGTCGTTGCCCACAATGAACGGGATGACCGGTGCGTCGCTCATCTTTGTCTGCAGGAACACTTTGCCTTGCCCGTTCTTGCGGCCGGCTCTGCCGGCCACCTGTGCCATGAGTTGAAAAGCTCTCTCGGTAGCGCGGAAATCGGGATAGTTCAGCAATGTGTCGGCATTGATGATTCCCACTACTGCCACATTGTCGAAGTCGAGTCCTTTCGAGACCATCTGCGTGCCGATGAGGATGTCGGTCTTTCCTTGTTGGAAGTCGGATATTATTTTCTCATATGCGTTCCTGGTGCGCGTGGTGTCCAGGTCCATGCGCTCTATTCTTGCTTCGGGGAATATGTTCTGCAGGTCATCTTCAATTTTTTCTGTACCGTAGCCAAGATTAATGAAGTTGCGTTCTTCGCAATTGGGGCAGTGTACAGGTGCCGGGATTGTGTATCCGCAGTAGTGGCAGGTGAGTTTACCTGCACTCTTGTGCAGTGTGAGGCTCACGTCGCAATGCTTGCATTTCGGTACCCAACCACAGGTCTTGCACTCCAGCAATGGAGCATAGCCGCGACGGTTCTGGAAGAGTATTATCTGTTGCCCGTTCTTCAGGGCCTTGCCCATTGCCTCTACCAAGGGGTCGGAGAAGGGGCCGGTGACAAGTTTGCGGCGTTGGTACTCGGCCATATCTATTACCTCTATCTGTGGTAATTTCACCGAGCGATGTCTTGTGGTTAGGTTCACGAGCGCATATTTGCCGGTTGTGGCGTTGTAATAACTCTCAATTGAAGGAGTGGCTGTTCCCAAGAGTGTCTTTGCGCCGAAAAACGACGCGAGTACGGTTGCTGCGTTACGTGCATTGTAACGTGGGGCAGGTTCCTGTTGTTTGTAACTGTTTTCGTGCTCCTCGTCAACCACCACAAGCCCAAGGCGCGTGAATGGCAGGAAAACCGACGAGCGTACACCAAGGATTACATCGTAGGGTTCGTCACTGAGTTGTTTCTTCCATATTTCAACCCTTTCGGCGTCGGAGAACTTGGAGTGGTAAAGCCCAATCCTGTTGCCGAACACATTCCTTAGCCGTTCCACAATCTGCTTGGTGAGTGCAATCTCGGGCAGCATGTATAGTACTTGTTCTCCGCGGTCAAGAGCCTCGGCGATGAGGTGTATATAGATTTCGGTCTTGCCGGCCGATGTGACGCCATGCAGAAGGGTGACGTTCTTTTCGCTGAAACTTGCCTTTATTTCGTCAAATGCTTTCTGCTGGGCTGTGTTGAGTGTGTTGCATGGTACTATAGGCTGTTTTTCGCGGTTTAGGCGCCCGATTTCGACTTCATATGTCTCGAGAATGCCCTTGTCTTTAAGTTCTTTGTATATGTTCGGGGTAACCTGTGCGGCTTCAAGGAGTTTATGTCTGCTTATCTCGCTCCTGTTGCCGGTGAACGTACCGGTGATGGAAAGGAATGTGTTCAGCAACCTTTTCTGCCGCGGTGCGCGTGACAGGCTTTGCAGGAGCAGGTTCACATCAGTCTCCTTGCTCCACTTTGCCGCAAGCCTTACGCGTTGTTCGGTGCGGGGTTTGAATTCTCCTTTCAACCCTTGCGGAACGGCAGCCTTGTATATTTCACCGAGGGAGCAAAGATAGTATCTTGACATCCAGTCCCATAGTTTCAACTGTCCGGCTGTGACAACAGGCTCTTCGTCAAGCAATTCCTTTATTGCCTTGACGTTGTATCCTTGCGGTTCCCTGTCGTGTATTTCGCTAACGAGCGCGGTATAATTCCTTTTGTCGCCCAAAGGTACCGACACGCGGCAACCGATGGCGACTTTTCCTATCAGCGGGGATGGAATGCTGTATGTGTATGTCCCCGGTAGAGGAAGCGGCAGTATGGCTTCTATGAATCTGTTCATTGCTGCCGCGAAGTTACTTTTATTATGTCAATTTTGCCCATTTGCTTTATAAAAAAATAAAAATATTATCCTGTTTTGTTTATTTTGTCAATAACATGTTATCTTTGCCTGTAATTAAATATTTTGGATTATGAAAAAGTTCTTGCTGTCATTGGCAGTTGTTTTTGCCCTTGTAGGGTGTGGTAGTTCTGTTGAACAGAAGACACCGAATCCTTTTGAGGCGGGTACCGAGATTCTTGTAAAGGCTACAAAGGAGATTAAGAGTGCGGCTAATGAGGATGAGGTCGCCGTGATTGTAGAACGTGCTGCATTGGCACTTGACTCAATTGACAAGAGCGAGGAGTGGCAGGTATTCATGCGCCGTATCGAGGAAAATGACTCTTTGTTCATCAAGGAAATTGCCCCTTCAAGAGCCGCCATGGATAAAGCGGTGAATGATTTTGCCGACGCAGTCGTGGCTGCAACCAGCAAATGATATAAAGTTGTTCATATGTGCAATATTAAAAAAGTACTCTGTTCCGTTGCTGTCATGTCGGCGGTTGTTGCCGTTGTGTCATGCTCTGGCAATATCCATGAAACCCAGGCCGAAATTTACGAGGAATACAAGTCAAGACTTGATACCGCAACAACGTATGCGGGCCTGAAACTGGTTAACGACGCTCTTGAAACTGAAATCACGAATCTGTTCAAGAGTCGTGGTGCCGATTATCTCAATGTGTACAAGCAGTCAAATAAATATCGCGACAGCGAGAAACGTTTGGCAAAGGCCGAAGCGGAGTACATGGCGTCGTATTTCAACAAGTTCTTTACAAAGAACCTTCAGGAGCAGATAGACTTGTGTGCTGATTATACAAGTAAACTTGAATCGGCAGTTACGTACGATGAACTTTCTGCCCTTTGCCGTTCCTTGAACAGCGCGTTTGCCGACGCTACGTCCAAATACGCTGCAGAATTCAAGAAAGCAGGTCAAAAAAGGATTATGCCCGAGAAGTTTGCTGAACTTGACAAGGCAAAGGAGTCCTTCTTTGCAACCTATGCGTCTAAGGTGGCACCTCTTTTACATGGTCACGAGTCTGCGATATATGAGAAATATCTTCTCAAGTTGAATGAGGTCTCGGACTTCAAGAGTATAAAGCAGGTAAAACTGTACCTTGATAAGGAGATTGCGATTTTCAACAACGAGAATGAAGTCGTGTACAGGAAAATGTCACAAAATGAACTTTCTGCGTTAAAGGCGCACTCCGCTGCTGCGCGTGACCGTTTCATGGAGTATTATCTTGACAAG
The DNA here is from genome assembly GCA_017408685.1 of Bacteroidaceae bacterium. Lineage (GTDB taxonomy): Bacteria > Bacteroidota > Bacteroidia > Bacteroidales > Bacteroidaceae > HGM04593. The sequence continues at coordinate 30,314 of JAFQUE010000009.1, forward strand.
GTTGCGTTGCCTCTTGTCGCATACCAGAAACAGATATATTCAGGTGCAACCGAAATGTTGGCGGCGGCACGCAATGCCGATGAAATGCGTCTTGTGAGTGACTCGTTCCAAGAATTGAACAAAGCGTTTGTTCAGGAGAATAGCGAAGAATTAGGATGGGTAGAGAGGACTGTGCTTGCCGGTGACAAAGTGTGCGGGAAAGCAAACGATGAACTGAATGAGTGTCTGGGCAGGTTCATTGAAGTATCCAAGAAAAAGGCTCAGGAACTGGGGCTTCAGTGATGTTTCTGTATTAGTGGAACATATAAAGATAGTATAATATGAGAAGAATCAATGTTTTGTTGTTGGGGCTGATAACAGTTGTCACCCTTACTTTCTTTGCTTCGTGCAGCGGCAGTGAACCGGAAAATGTGTACGACAAGAAAATTTCGGTATATGTGAATGCCTTGGAGAAGGTAAATGCGGCCAAGGCCGTTTCGGAACTGAATGATATAAACACTGCGCTCGAAACAGAGATTTCAGGTATTGAGGAGCAGTGTGCCGACGAACTCAATAGAATATTTGAGGAGAAGGCTGTTAATGCCGAGGCATACAAGAGTGATGAGGATTCGCTTAAAAAGGCACAGACCGGTTATGACGACGCTTATATATCAAAGTATCTCGAACTTGCCGAGGCTGCTGCACCCGAAATGTGATGTTGAAATATTTAAATGCAGAATAGTATGAAGAAGATTTTGTTTATCCTGTCGGCAGTACTGCTGTTTACAGGTTGCACCGGCAACAAGGCCGTTGATAAGGTGGATGAGAAGGGTCACAACCCTGCTCCGGAGCAGATAATTGACCCGAATGTCCGTGTTGCAACCGATACAATGACTGTTGCTACAGACACTCTTGCTCAGTAACAACATAACGTTATAATATAATCAGGGCAGTGCCGCGGCACTGCCCTGATTATATATATGAATGTGACGATTATTCAACGTCCTTGAGTTCCCTTATAATATTGGGAATATCGGTATTGTCTATTACACCATTGAACTTCTCGGCGCCTTTGCCAATTGCAAAAAGCGGTACGAATGTTCCAGAGTGGTTGCCGCCGGCCCATGAGAGCGCTGCACTGCGGTTAAGGTCATAGATGGCGCCGTATGCTATTTCGCCGGCAAGGTTGTGGTCAACGGTTACCTTTTCATCGGCGTTCCTGTTGCCGCGCGGCTTAACGCCGATATTCTCCTTTACAAGTTCCTCAATGTGTCCCCAGGTTGTCTCTTTCCGGGTCTGCAGAATCTCAATCATGCGTTCCACGCTTACTTTCTGTGAAGAGAGCGCTTTAAGGTTCAGACTGTAGTCACCTTTATATCCCAGAACAAGACCGCCGGTTTCGTGGTCGGCGGTGACTATTATCAAAGTCTCATCTTTGTGCTTTTTGTAGAACTCGTATGCAACGGCAACGGCCGCGTCAAAATCAAGAACCTCCTGGAACACTGTGGCTGCGTCGTCATTGTGTGCTGCGTAATCAATCTTGCCGCCCTCAATCATCATGAAGAAACCCTTCTTGCTCTTTCCTTCAAGGAAATCAATGCCGGCTGCTGTAATCTGGGCAAGAGTGAGGTCATTCGCATTGCGGTTGATTGCATATGGAAGTTCTGTTGATACGTTCTCTTGATACAACATCATTTTTTTTGCAGTTGAGGACTTCTTGCCGTAGTCCTTGTATCCGCGGGCAATAGTGTAGCCGAGTTCCTTTGCTTTTCCATATACGAGTGTGCGTGTCTCATTGCTGCCTTTGATATCACCGCCGGCATAGAAGTCATAACCGGCCTTTAACATCCAGGGGGCAATGCTGTCGTAGTTGTGACGGCTCATATTGTGGGCATAGAAAGCGGCCGGTGTCGCATGGTTTATGGGGACCGTGGTGACCACACCTATTGACATGCCTTTACCGGCGAGGTCGGCAGCGACACTGTAGACCTCCACTGTGTCCTTTCCCACACCTATGGCGCTGTTGTATGTCTTGTTTCCGGTTGACAGGGCTGTGCCCGAAGCGGCAGAGTCGGTAACTCCGTTCGTTGTCGAGAATGTCGTTACGAATGCGCTCTCGGGGAACTGTGTGAAGCAGAGTTTCTGCGGGCGACCAATTGTCCCTTGCATTTCACCCATATACAGTTCTGTGCCGAGCACATGTGACGGTCCCATACCGTCACCTATGAAATAGAATATGTATTTTGGTCCTTTTGCATAGCAGGTTGCTACAACAAGCAGCAGCAACATTGTTCCTAATAAGCGTTTCATGATATCAGTTGTTTTTGTTAATTCTTGTTTGATGGGTTTCCAACTTTTCCGATGAAAAGTATATTCTCGGCCTGATTGTCGGTTATAATGTATATGAACGGTCTGTCAAGTGTCATAGTCCTTTTCTCGAACTGGCGCGGCATTGATGTGAGCCCAACCATTATGGCTGTTACGGCGGCAGCCTCGGCGCCCTTTTCATCTACATTTATGAATGTCTTCTGCAGGACATTGTCAATGTGTAGCGGGGTGTCTGATATGCCGTTGAATTCTGCTGCGTTGCCGAATGCTTTTGGCATACCCATCTTCTTGAGCGGTTCGTTCAGCAGAATGGCCGACTCGTTTCTGAACCTTGGCATTGAGAGTGTCACCTCGTGGGTAGACATGTTGCCGATGAACTCTGTGTAACCTTCGGCAAGGTGTGTTGTTGCCTTTTCCATGGCAACTCCTTCGCGTGGCAATACAAGTAACATCCTGTAGCCGCCCTTGAATGGTTTGTCGGCCATTTGTATTGTCTCGTCCTCATAGTACGATGTCTTTATAACCTGCTTCATCATGGGCACGTCGGTTACATTGCCGTCGGCTTTTGTAAAAGGTTCGTCCTTGGTGCCTGATATCCGGAATTCGTCTTTCCATCCTCCCTTGAAGTAGAGTGCATTGATGAGATACATCCTGTCGCTCTTCTTTATCTCGCCGAGAATGGATTTTATCTTTCCGTTGGTCTTTTCGCTGCACCAGCCGTTGATTCTTGCAAGGCTCTCCTTGATGAACGGGATACGTTCTGTCTCTGCGTCAAAATAGTATCTGTTCGTGTCGACAAACTCTTTTTTTACATTCAGCCTGTCGTTTATCCATATTGAGTTTGCAATGTTTACCGTGCATGACTCTCCTGAAGTGTTGAACCTTTCCATGAGTCCCTTTGCAACTACGTTTGCTCCGGCGTCAAGGCCCATGGTGCCGTACATCTGTTGCCGTGTCTCACCGGTCGCACCATTTGCTGTCATTGACAGCGCGAATTGTGCGCTGAGCGGCGAAACGCATACGTTCTCGGCACTGCTTTCCCTGCATGCATGTATAAAGAGGTCTCCCCAGAACGGTATTGACGTCTCTTTGTTCTCCTTTGTGTATGTACCTTCTACAGCATTATGGGGGTGCTCCATAATGCCTTCGGAATGCTGTTTCTTGGTAGTGCAAGAGGTTAGGGCCGTTGCCATGAGTAACAATGTGATTATCTTGTACGGTTTCATGTCAGAATACAAATTTCATAAGGTCATTGTACATTGCAAGTATGAACAGTCCGAGAATCAAGAGCATACCTATCATTTGTGCACGTTCCATGAATTTGTCGCTTGGCTGCTTGCCTGTAATCATTTCGGCAAGGAGGAACAGCGCGTGTCCGCCGTCAAGTGCGGGTATGGGCAATATGTTCATGAATGCAAGTATGATTGAGAGGAATGCTGTCATGAGCCAGAATTCATGCCAGTCCCACTCGGCAGGGAAAAGGCTGCCTATGGAAGCGAACATGCCCACCGACTGCGCACCCTCGGAAGAGAATACATATTGGAAATCGCTTACATAACCGCGGAGTACATTCATTCCGAATGAGATTCCTGCCGGGAACGACTCAAAGAACCCGTACTCATTGTGTACCAGCGGGTAGTTGTTTGCCTTTGAGTATATTCCCAGTTGCAAAGGTTCTTCGTCCTGGGTTCTTGTACCTGTTGAGGCAGTCAGGGTTACGACGCTGTCACGCATTACTTCTATTGTAAAGGTCTCTTTCTTCTCGTCTGCCACTCTCTGCATAATGCTCCTGATTCTTGACCATGAACCTACAGTTGTGCCGTCAATGGCAAGTATGCTGTCGCCGGTCTGTATTCCTGCCGCTTGTGCTATGCTGCCGGCAGCGAGGCTGTCTACGACAGGCACGCTCCTCATGCTCAGGAATACTCCGCCTTTGTTCATGTTCAGCAGGCCCAATGTGTCGGGTATTGCCACAACGGTTTCCTTGCCGTCCCTGAGAACGGTGACTTCGTCGGCGTTGCATATGCTGCGGAAAATGTCGGTTCCGCGTACCTTGTCAAGATAGAGTTTGTGCTCCTCTTTGCCGTCAAATGCGATAATCCTGTCTCCATCCTTGAAGCCTATGTTCTTTGCTGTTTCGCTGAATTCGAATCCATTGTCCATTGTACGCATGTCGACATAGTAATCGCCCCATGTGAAGAGTACCATGGAGTATATGAATATGGCAAGTATGAGATTGAACATTACACCTCCTACAATGATGAGAAGTCTCTGCCAGGCAGGTTTTGAACGATATTCCCAAGACTGTGTAGGCTGTTTCATCTGTTCGGTGTCCATAGATTCGTCAATCATGCCGGCTATCTTGCAGTATCCGCCGAGAGGTACCCAACCAATGCCGTATTCGGTATCGCTGTTCTTGGGCTTCCATTTGAAAAGAGAGAATTTCCAATCAAAGAACAGGTAGAATTTTTCTACTCTTACTTTGAATATTCTTGCAAAAAGAAAATGTCCGAACTCGTGAATAAGCACCAGCAGGCTCAATGCCATTATGAGCTGCAGTGCACGTACAAAAAATATTTCCATAAATCTCTGTAAAGTATATTTGTTTCTCTTTGTCTGTTTTGTGTCAAATCCAACTCTCTACCATCTTGCGTATCTCCTTGTCGGTTTCAAGGTAGTCGTCGAGCGTGGGTGCAAGAATGTAAGGAGCACTCTTCATGGCACGTTCAATGAACTTGGGCATGTCGGTGAACTTGATTCTGTCGTTCAGGAATGCGGCCACACATACCTCGTTGGCGGCATTTACAACGCATGGGATATTGCCGCCCTGTGCCAAGGCCGTGTAGGCATGCTGCAGGTTGGGGAAGAGTTCAAGGTCGGGGCGTTCAAATGTGAGTTCCTTGAGCGTGTTCCAATCTATGCGGTCAAAAGAAGATGAAAGGCGTTGCGGGTATGTCAGTGCATACATTATGGGCAAACGCATGTCGGGGGTTCCCAACTGTGCTTTTATTGCACCGTCTTCGAACTGTACCATCGAGTGTATTACCGATTGAGGGTGAATTACAACCTCAATATCCTCTGCGCCTACTCCAAACAACCACTTGGCCTCCATCACCTCAAAACCCTTGTTCATCATGGTTGCAGAGTCTATGGTGATTTTTGCTCCCATGCTCCAATTGGGGTGCTTGAGTGCCTGTGCTTTGGTTACATGTTCCAACTGCTCTTTGTTGAAAGTGCGGAACGGTCCGCCCGAAGCGGTGAGAATGAGTTTTTCCACCTTGTTGTGCATTTCGCCGGCAAGGCATTGGAAAATGGCCGAGTGTTCAGAATCCACCGGCAGGATGGGTGTCTTGTACTCATTTGCCAATGCATTGATGAGTTCTCCTGCCACTACCATCGTCTCTTTATTGGCGAGGGCTATTGCCTTGCCTGCCTTTATGGCGTTGATTGTGGGGCGTAGGCCCGAAAACCCAACCATTGCCGTAACCACAATATCAATGGGTGCCGACTCGACTATCTGGCATATTGCCTCGTAACCGCCGTATGTTTTTATGGGCAGGTCGCTCAGTGCCTCTTTAAGTATCGGGTATTTTGTCTCGTCGGCAATGACCGCTGCTTCGGGCATGAATTTGCGTGCCTGTGCAATAAGGTCTTCTACCCGGCTGCCTGCAGTGATGGCGTATAGTTCAAAGCACTCCGGGTGCTCCTCGACAACCTGAAGGGTCTGTGTGCCTATTGATCCGGTTGAGCCGAGCACGGCCAGTTGCCTTTTTCTTTTGTTTTCCATATTTCAGTCAAATATCATTATCTTATATTTCCAACCGTTGTCAGAATGCAATGTAGACGTTGGGGTCAAGCGGCTTGCCGCGGTGCCATAGTTCAAAATGCAGATAATCGCGTTTAATGCCTGTTGTATCAGTTACATTCCTTAATGTGCCTATTGCTTCGCCGGCAATGACCCTGTCGCCAACGGACTTCAGCAACCTGTAACAGTTCCTGTAGACCGACGCCATGTTCTCGCGGTGCTGTACTACAATAGTAAAACCTTCGTTTGATGTGTAGTCGCTCAGAATAACTGTGCCGTCATGTATTGCCAGGATGTTTTCTCCCGGTATTTCGGCAATGTCGACGCCGAAGTGCCCCTCGGCTGTGTCAAACTTGCGTACAACCTCACCTTGTGTGGGGCGGAACAGGTTCAGTCCTTGAAGTTCGGCTACATTTGTCGCCTGTGAGGTGATGTTGTACTTCTCGCGTTCCTCCCATTCTTTAGCGAACTGCTGTTCGCGCTCTGTGGCGTCTGTAGGGAGTTCCCCGGGGTTTATGGGTTGTGGCGAATTTTTGGCCGAGTCAATGGCGATGTCTCCACTGAGCAGTGCCTTGATATTGGAAATGTACCGGTCCTGTTTCTCGACCTCGTTGAGAAGAGAGTCTATACGTATGTTGTTGTTTATTAAATTCTCTTTTGTGGTTTCGTTCATGTAACCGGGCAACAGGTTGCCTACGGGAGTGAACACCACAATCAGGTAGAGTACGCCTGCAACAAGCAGGAACGAGAAGAACAGCGACAGTATCACCCATAGGGGCGAAATGTAGAAACCGAGGACATTCTTGAGTTTGTTCTCGTTGTGGATTGTGAGTTTATATTTGCGCAGCAGTCTGCTGCCGAATTTCTTTTCCTTCATTTTTTATGGTTTATAGGGAAACAAGCCCTTCGGGCAGGTTGAATATTATCTCCCGGTTCTCTTTGTCTATACCCATTATGAACTCCTCCTGTACGGGAATGAGTATCTCTTCGCCGTCGTTGTCAATGACGAACAGGGTGTTTATGGTGCTGTCGTCGATGTCGGTGATTTCTCCAATTTCTCCGAGCGTCTCGTCAACGGCTGTGAATCCCCTGAAATAACTCCACGACAGCACTTCGCTCTCTTCGGTCCACCGGCGGGGAATATATGCCTCACGGTTGGTGAGAAAACGTACCTCCTCGGCACTGTCCATGCGCTCTATTTTTACAATGAGCGTGTCGCTGTTCTTGCTGCGGCGTGTCTCGAAGAAGAATGGTACCAGAATGCCGTCGACATCACATGCAACGAAGTCGCAGTCGTCGCCGAGGACAATAGTGTCACCCTCGAGGCCAATCTCTCCTTTTGTGCCGTGCGGTTTGAGGAATTTGCCGAAGTATACAAAGTCTTCTTTCTTGAGCATGTTGTCTGTTATGAACGTGTTATCTTGGCGCCAATCTGGTTAAGTCTCTCTTCAAGGTGCTGGTAACCGCGGTCAATCTGTTCAATGTTGTCTATGCGACTTACACCGTCGGCGCTCATGGCTGCAATGAGAAGCGCAATACCGGCTCTGATGTCCGGTGAACTCATTGAGCGGGGCTTCAGCGTGAAACGTCTGTCATGCCCGATGACTACGGCCCTGTGAGGGTCACAAAGTATAATCTGTGCTCCCATGTCAATCAGTTTGTCCACAAAGAAGAGGCGACTCTCGAACATCTTCTGATGTATGAGCACGCTGCCTTTTGCCTGTATTGCGGTGACAAGTAGCACACTCAACAGGTCTGGTGTCAGGCCGGGCCATGGAGCGTCGCTTATGTTCATGATTGAACCGTCGATGAACGAGTCAATCTCATAATGTTCCTGTGAAGGGATGAAGATGTCGTCGCCTTTTTGCTCAAAATGTATTCCAAGTTTGCGGAAACTGTCGGGGATTACTCCCAGGTTCTCGAACGATACATCTTTTATTGTGAGTTCGCTTTGTGTCATGGCTGCCATTCCGATGAAACTGCCCACTTCAATCATGTCGGGCAGTGTGCGGTGAGTACAACCGCCCAACTCCTTCACTCCTTCGATGGTAAGCAGGTTGCTGGCAATGCCGGAAATCTTCGCTCCCATCTTGTTGAGCATGCGGCATAGCTGCTGGACGTATGGTTCGCATGCTGCATTGTAGATTGTTGTCTTTCCCTCGGCAAGGACCGCAGCCATTATTATGTTGGCAGTACCTGTCACCGAGGCTTCGTCAAGCAGCATTGGACAACCTTTGAGCCTGTTGGCACTCATCCGGTATACTCTTCTCTCGGTATCGAAAGAGAATTCTGCTCCCAGTTTCTGCAGACCTATTATGTGAGTATCAAGCCTGCGGCGCCCTATCTTGTCCCCGCCCGGTTCAGACATCGTGGCCTTCCCGAAGCGTCCCATGAGCGGCCCTATGAACATTACCGAGCCCCTGAGCCTTGAACACCCGTTAAGATACTCCTCGCTCTCGATGTATTCAAGGTTTATGTTGTTTGCCTGGAATGTGTAACAACCGACCCCGTTGCGTGTCACCGAGACTCCCATGTTCATCAGTTGGCTGATGAGATTGTTTACGTCGGCAATGTCGGGGATGTTCTCGATTGTGACCTTTTCGGCAGTGAGCAGCGTGGCGCAAATCTCTTGCAGAACTTCGTTCTTTGCTCCTTGGGGTGTTATTGTGCCGCAGAGTTTGTGTCCTCCTTCTATAATGAATGATGCCATTTTGTCTTTCTTTAGAATTTGCGTTTGAAGTTTTTCTTGCCGTTGTTGTTGCGTTTGGCATTGCCTGCGTAGCGTTGGGCATTGCTCCCTTGGCTTATCCTTATTTCGCGTTCCTGCAGGTCAATGGCGCCCTTTGTATATACACGCAGGTCTTCAAGGATTTTCTTGTCCTCAACACCATCCTTGTTCCATGCTATATAGTTTTTCTTCATCTGCACGAGAATCAGTTCAATAAGCCGGTCGCGCTCTTCGCCCTCTTCGAGTGTACATGCGTGCGCAATCATCTGCTCCACTATGCGGCCGTAATGCCTGTTCTTTATCTCGCCATTCTGGTATGGGACTCTCTCGGGCGCAACATGGAACTCCTCTTTCTTGATTACTTCAAAAGGGTAGTCGATGTCGAGCATGAAGTCGGACATTATTGCAAGGTGGTCCCACAATTTTCTCTCATAGTCGGGCAGGTTGCGGGTATTGGGAAACATGCTTCCCATGATTCTTACAATGCTTGCGGCACATCTCTGTCTCTCCTCGCGGTCCTCTATCGTGAGTGCGTGGTCGACCATCTTCTGTACGGAGCGTCCATACTCGGGCAACGGCAGTTTCTTTTGCCTGGTATTGTATTCCATCATAATAGTATGCGGTTCTAAAAATTCTTCAAAAGTTCTTTGGGCTTTGTTGCAATGAAGTTTTTGAGGTAGAAAGGTTCAAAATATGCGATGTCCTCAAATTTTTCATTGAACCATGCCTTTTCGGCCAAAGGCAACATGTTTTTTGCAAGCGGATTCCTGAACCCGTCAAGGAAAAGTGCGTTAGGGTGACTGATTATGCTCTTGCACTTTTCGGCACCGTTGCCGAAGAAGAGTACCGGGCCACGGTCAAGGAACTCCTTGAAACTCTCCTCTGTCACCACTTCGGCGTGTGTCTCTTTCACAACACCCAATGCCCTGTCATATATTGTCGCATATACCTCGTTGCGGCGGGCGTCTATCATAGGGCACAGCAGGGCCTCCTCGGGCAGACCGTCGCGGAACAGCACCGGTACACACATTATTGCTGTTGTGGGGATGGCTATCAGCGGTATGTTGCGGCCGTAACAAACGCCTTTGGCTGTTGATGACGCTATGCGCAGGCTTGTATATGAACCGGGACCGCAACTCAGTGCCACGGCGTTGATTTTGGCGCCTTGCTCGTCGGCAACCTTTATTGCCTCCTCTACAAACGGTGCAAGTACTTTCGCGTGTGAGCGTTCCTCGCCGTTCACCCTTTCAAAGAAAATGTGCCCGTCCTGGCTCAGTGCCACGGAGCAACACTCTGTCGAAGCTTCGATATGCAGTATTATTGTTGTCATATGCTGTCTTGTTTCTGTCTGCACCTATTAGGGCAGAATATCAGTTTGGTTGCAAATGTACGAATTTATCGGGTAAACTTCTATTAAATAATATTTTTTAATATAAGTATACAAAAAAGAAGCCGTATTTTAAATCTTTTTCCGAATAATTGAGTATTTTCGCGGAAACTATTACATTTTGGGGTATCTGTACCCTGCGATATTGTATAACTGCTGGCGGCATATGCTGTCGTAATGTTTGGAACGATGATATATTCTATGACCGGTTACGGAAAATCCGTAGCCATTTTTCAGGACAGGAAGATATGTGTGGAGATTCGCTCTCTCAATGGCAAGGCCATGGACCTTTCTACCCGTATGGCTCCGCAGTTCAAGGGTCGTGAGATGGAAATCCGCACTTTGCTGTCGACGGAACTTGAACGTGGCAAGGTGGATTTTGCACTTTGGGTGGAGCAGGGCGAAAAGGCAGATACTCCCTCGATAAATCAGGCTGTAATGCAGGGGTATATCGAGCAGATGACCGAGGTGTCAAAGGCAACCGGTCTCCCTTTACCGGGAAACCTCTTCGAGGTGCTGTTGCGTTTGCCCGAGACTGTGGCACGCAAGGAGGTGTATGATGTCACTGACGAGGAGTGGGCTGTTGTGCTCGAGGCCGTCAAGGCTGCCATAGGTGACCTTCTCGCTTTCCGTAAGCAGGAGGGTGCGGCGCTGGAAGCGAAATTGCGTGGCAATATTTCGCAAATAACTTCTCTCCTGGCTTCGGTTGAACCGTTCGAGAAGGAACGCGTTGAGAAAATCCGTGCTCGTATTACCGATTCGCTCGAAAAGTTGGCGGGTGTGGAATATGACAGGAACCGTCTTGAACAGGAACTTATATTCTATATTGAAAAACTCGATGTAAACGAGGAAAAGCAGCGATTGACAAATCATTTGAAATATTTTGTCGAGACTGTTGAAGGCCCAATAGGTCAGGGCAAGAAGCTCGGTTTCATAGCGCAGGAGATGGGGCGTGAAATAAACACTCTTGGCAGCAAGAGCAACCATGCTGAAATGCAGAACATCGTAGTGAAGATGAAAGATGAACTTGAGCAGATTAAGGAGCAGGTTCTTAATATAATGTAAAGAATTATGAGTAAAGGAAAGGTCGTTATTTTCTCGGCGCCGTCCGGTTCGGGAAAGTCAACATTGGTGCATTTTCTTATGGATAGGGACCCTTCGTTCGGTTTCTCGGTCTCGGCAACCAGTCGTCCGCCACGTGGCGAAGAGGTTCACGGAGTTGATTATTTCTTCTTCACACCCGAGGAGTTTCGTGCGCGCATTGCCGCCGATGAGTTTGTGGAGTATGAAGAGGTTTATCCCGGGCGCTATTACGGAACTCTCAAATCTCAGGTCGAGAGTCAATTGGAACAGCAGAACATCCTTTTTGACGTTGATGTCAAGGGCGGTTGCAGCCTCAAGAAATATTACGCCGAGCGAGCTCTCTTCATCTTTGTGCAGGCACCCTCTATCGATACTCTGCGCGAGCGCCTTGTACGCCGTGGCGATACAGCACCCGACGAAATTGAAAAGCGTGTGAGCAAGGCTGAGTATGAGATGACATTCGCACAGTTTGCCGATAGGGTAATCGTTAACGATGACCTTGACAAGGCAAAGGCCGAACTTGTTGAAATTGTCAATAAGTTTCTTAATGACTGAGACGATTGTAATCTTTGGCGGCAGCTTCGACCCAATCCATGTGGGGCACGTTGCTCTTGCCCGCGAGGTGTGTGCCCGCGGTCTGGCTTCGGAAGTGTGGTTCATGGTCTCTCCGCAGAATCCTCACAAGCAAGGGCGGGTTATGACCGATGAAAATCTGCGTCTGCAGATGGTGAAACTTGCCATTGGAGATAATCCAAGGTTCAAAGCATGCGATTTCGAGTTTGGGCTCCCGCGCCCTTCATACACGCTAAATACGCTCGCTGCCCTTGAAAAAGAGTATCCCGGCAGGAAATTCCGCCTGTTGATAGGTGCTGACAATTGGGAAAAGTTTGACCTGTGGTACAAGGGCGATGAAATCCTCTCGCGTTACGGTGTCATCATCTATCCGCGCAATGGCGAGGAGGTTCCCGATTTGCCCGCCAATGCTGTGTGGCTGCCGGCTGAACTGTGTGACGTGAGTTCAACGGCCGTGCGTGGGGCTGTGCCCGCAGGTAAGGATATTTCAGGAATGGTGCCGCCCGTTGTCGAACGGTTTATAAAAGAAAAAGGATTGTATAAATGAAGAATAAAATTGTGTTGCTGCTTATATGTACTATTGTGCTGCCGTTTTATGCCGTGGCGCAGGTGCAACTTTATGACGATATGTGCGACCCCTTGCAGGCGGTTTTCTGCGATTATGTGAGGAACGAATCTTCGCAGAATTTCCTTTCTGCTCCGGATGGTCAGTATACCGGAACGCTTATTGATGGGAAAATCTATGGTTGGGGTTTTATCCTTGCCGCCGACGGTACACGCTCTTTCGGGCAGTTCCGTAACGGAAAGAACATCTTCGGCCTTTCAATAAATGACAAGGTGGCAAAGGTGGGCAGTGAAAAGCACTATGTCCTTTATGACCTTGCTACCGGGGAGATTGCCCGTCTGTACACAAAAGAGGGCGATATGAATCTGGAATATCCGCTTGTCTCTTCGGAAAAAGATGGCGTTTCTCCATACTCTTTCAAGAAAGAAAGATATGCCAATGGAGATGTGTATATAGGAGAGTTTTACAAGGGTAAACGCCACGGTTATGGCGTCTATTATTGGAAGAATGGCGATATATGGTACGGAAAATACGAGGGTGGCTATCGCAACGGCTATGGAATGCTCATAAATGCCGACCACCGTATTTTTTACGGCAAATGGCTGGGGGACAGCAGAGTCGATGAGTAAATATTCGGAACTTGAAATACCTGATTGAATATATACCGTATAAATTGTGGCTTGATAACTTTAATAAAGATATGATGAAAAGAGGATTTTTGCATTTTGTGTCATTGGTCGTGATTTCGTTTTTGGTGTTGCCGGTTGCGGCGCAGAGCGAGAGTGTTGTTACATTGTCGGGCAACGGGTACATAACCGCAGGTCCTGAAAAAAATGCGTTCATTGACGAACAACATTGCGAACTTCGTAACTGGAATAATGCAGAGACTGTAGTCAGTTTTTATTTCAGGGTAGAGAAAATTGGTAAAATGGAGGTTGCGCTCAAGGCAAAAGGACATTCAAGAATAGAGGTCTCTCTCTTGGGCAAAACAAAAAAGATAAAGATTGACAGCGACACTTTGGCGCGTGTAAATGTCGGCACTTTCAAGGTAAAGGAGCCCGGGTATGTAAAAATGGATGTCCGTGGCATTAAAATAAAGAATGGTGAGGATTTCGGCAATGTGGCGGCAGTTATCGTAGGCGGCGATGCGGTTCCTGTTGTGTGTGTCGGTCCTGAGTTCAGTACCCATTTCGGCCGTCGTGGTTCGTCGGTACATTTGGGTTACGGCCTTCCCGAGGAGAATGTGGAGTGGTTCTATAACGAGGTTGTAGTGCCCGAAGAGGGTGATATCCCCAGCAGTTATTATATGGTTTGCGGTTTCGGTCAGGGATACTTCGGCATGCAGAACAACAGCCCGCATAAGAGAAGGGTGCTCTTTTCGGTGTGGAGCCCATACGAAACCGATAATGCTGCCGAAATCCCCGATTCGCTGCGTGTGGTTCTTCTAAAGAAAGGCGAGAATGTACAAGTGCAGGACTTCGGTAACGAAGGCTCCGGCGGGCAGAGTTTCATGCATTATGAATGGAAACCGGGCGAACGCTGCCGTTTCCTTATGGGAATAAGACCCGACGGCAACGGCAATACCGTATATACGGCATACTTCTTCGACAATCATAAGTGCAAGTGGCAACTTGTGGCGTCTTTTCGTCGCCCCAAAATCACCACATGGTATACCGGTGCACACTCTTTCCTTGAGAATTTCAATCCTGCAATGGGTTACATAAACCGCAAGGCATGTTATAGCAACCAGTGGGCGCGTACCGTTGACGGCAGGTGGCTTCCGGTGACACATGCACGTTTCACCTGTGATGCCACGGGACATCAGCGACAGCGTCTTGACTATCGCGGCGGAGTGGAAGGCGAAGGTTTCTTCCTCACAATGGGAGGTTTCTTCGATGATTATCTGAAGTCGGGTACTTGGTTCGAGCGTACAGGTAATGTGACGGAGGCCCCGGATATTGATTTTTCAACACTTGAATAAGGAGGTGCTTAAAATTTTGAAATTTTTATAACAAAATTGTGAAGGTATATTATTTTGGTTATCTTTGCATTTGTATCCTAACATGTGTAATGTGGTTTTTACAGGCATTTTGGTGATACTGACATTGGAGATATTTACAAACAATATTTATTTAAAACACACTGTAATATGAACTTGAAGAAATTTTTCGGTCTTGCCTTGTGTGGTATTATGGCCTTTGCAGGCTCTACAGCACAGGCACAGTCACTTTCTCCATCGACAAAGTGGCATTGGGACAAGGGTACTATTGTAGTTGAGACACCTGAGCGTCCTGCCGGTCAGGAGCACGCTCTGAATCTCGCAGTTGCTCCAATCAAGACTGTACGCGTTGCTTTCGTGGGTCTTGGTATGCGCGGCCCCGGTGCTGTGGTACGTTTCTGCCGTATCCCGGGTGTTGAGATTGTAGCTCTTTGCGACTATGAGTATGAGCGCGCAGAGAAGTGCCAGGAAGAACTTCGCAAGCAGGGCCTTATCCCGGCTGACATCTACTATGGCGAGAAGGGTTACGAGGAACTTTGCAAGCGCCCCGACATCGACCTCGTTTATGTTGCTGCTGACTGGAACCACCACTATCCTGTAGCAAAGTGCGCTCTTGAGAACGGCAAGCACACAGCAATCGAGGTGCCTTCTGCAATGAACCTTGAGCAGTGCTGGAGTCTTATCGACCTCGCAGAGAAGACACGTCTCCACTGTTTCATCCTTGAGAACTGCTGCTACGATGACTATGAGATGAACGCTCTTGCAATGGCTCAGGACGGCGTATTTGGCGAGATTATCCGCGCCGAGGGTGCTTATATCCACAGCCTCGAGTGGTTCTGGGACGCATACTGGAAGGACCCCGCCGACAACGACGTTGACAACCTCCACTGGCGTCTTAAGTACAACAAGGAGAACCGTGGCGACCTCTACGCTACTCACGGCCTTGGCCCCGTTGCACAGTGCCTCGACATTCACCGTGGCGACCGCTTCACAACATTGGTTGCAATGGATACAGATCCTTTCTTCGGTAAGGAACTTGTAAAGGAGAAGACAGGTAAGGAGTGTAAGGAGTTCCGTAACGGTGACCACACTACTACACTCATGCGTACAGCAAAGGGTAAGGTTGTTGAAATCCAGCACAACGTGATGACTCCTCAACCATACAACCGCTTGTTCAAACTCACAGGTACAAAAGGTTATGCTACAAAGTATCCTACACCTGAACTCGCACTTTCGGGTGAGGCACTCAAGGGCACAGGCGCTCCTCAGGTCGACAACCTCAACGCTCACGGTTTCATGAGCGCAGAGCAGAGAAACGCTATGATGGCAAAGTACTACCACCCAATCCTCAAGAAGTATGTTGAGAAGGGTCGCGACCTCGGTCACGGTGGTATGGACTTCGTAATGGATTCACGTCTCGTTTACTGCTTGCAGAACGGTCTTCCACTTGATATGGACGTTTATGACTTGGCAGAGTGGTGCTGCTTGGCAGAACTCGGTACATTGTCAATGGACAACAACTGCGCTGCTGTAACATTCCCTGACTTCACACGTGGTTACTGGGATGTTCAGAAGGGTTACAAGCACGCTTATGCTGCTCCCGAGGCAGAGGCTGCTGCTGAGGCATACGCCGAGGCTTACAGCGCTGCACAGAAGGAGGTAACTGCCAAGAAGAACCTTTGGGCTCTCTACGACGCAGTTAAGGCTGCCAAGGCTTCAGGCGACGCAAAGGCTCAGGTAAAGGCACAGAAGATACTCGACGCAGCCAAGGCTTCTGCCGACAAGGCAATTGCAAAGACTATGAAGAAGTTTGAGAAGAAGTAATAGAAACACTTCAAAGATAATTCAGCGAGGCGCCCGTTTGGGCGCCTCGCTTTTTTGATTTATAATCAGAAGTTCCAGATGGCAGTTGCCGGCATTTACAAATATTCGTAAAAATCCATTAATTGTTTGCAAAAATATAGATTAGCGATACGCAATTTTGTAATAATTATAGGTTTTTTGAAGTTTCTTTGTAAATTTGCGTCTTACAATATATATTAAGTAAATTATAACTAACTATGATAGCAGTATTAAAACATGGAGTAACCAAGGCCCAGCAGGATAACCTTATCCATTGGCTTGAGTCGCAGAACGTGCGGGTGCATGTGTCTGAAGGTGAAATGCAGACGGTGATTGGCCTCATTGGCGATACCCGCAAGATTGATATCGACCTGCTTGCAGGTCTTGAGATAGTTGACCGTGTCACACGCATAACCGACCCGTTCAAGAGTGCAAACCGCAGTTTCCACCCCGAAGACACGGTAGTTATTGTGGGCAGGGGCGAAAACCAAGTAAAAATCGGTGGCGGTAACTTTGCCATTATGGCAGGTCCATGCTCTGTTGAAAGCGAAGAGCAGATTTTGACAGTTGCCCGTGCGGTGAAGGCGTCGGGTGCCAACATTCTGCGTGGCGGTGCTTTCAAACCCCGCACTTCGCCTTATGATTTCCAGGGTCTGCGCGCCGAGGGATTGCAGTTGCTTCTGAAAGCGCGTGAGGCTACCGGTTTGCCCATTGTTACAGAAATAATGAGCGCGTCGCACCTTGACCTCTTTGCCGATGTAGATATAATTCAGGTGGGTGCGCGCAACATGCAGAACTTCGAATTGCTCAAGGAACTTGGACGTTGCAACAAGCCCATTCTGCTCAAGCGCGGCCTCTCTGCCACTCTCAAGGAACTTCTGATGAGTGCCGAGTATATTATGTCCGAGGGCAACGAACAGGTTATCCTTTGTGAGCGCGGTATCCGCAGTTATGATAACTACACACGCAATGTGCTTGATCTTGCCGCGGTGCCTGTGCTTCAGGGACTCACTCATCTTCCTATTGTTGTTGACCCCAGCCACGCAACAGGTGTCTCACGCCTTGTGCGCCCAATGGCATGCGCTGCAACAGCTGCCGGAGCCGACGGACTTATCATCGAGGTTCACAATGACCCTGTATGTGCCCTTTGCGACGGTGCGCAGTCGCTCACTCCCGAGCAGTTCGATGAGGTTGCCCAGCGTGTGCGTGAAATTCGCGGTATAATGCACTGATTATGATTGTAGGCATTGTAGGTTTAGGGCTAATAGGCGGTTCTGCGGCCAAGGCATTCAAGGCCGCCGGCTATACGGTCTATGCCTTTGACATCAACAGGCAGATAGTAGGTTATGCCCAATTGGAAGGTACTGTCGACGCAGAACTCACGGTCGGCAATCTTGGGGAGTGTGGCCTGGTGCTGCTCACGGCAACCCCACAGGCGGTAATAGGGTATATTGGCGGAAATGCAAAGCATATCTCCTGTAATGCTCTTGTGGTCGACTTCTGCGGTACCAAATGCGCTGTATGTGAAAAAGGCTTTACCCTTGCTGCCGAGCATGGTTTCACTTATGTAGGCGGTCACCCTATGGCCGGTCTGCAATATTCGGGTTACAAGTACTCCAAAGCGACATTGTTCAGTGGTGCGTCATTCATAATGGTACCTCCTGTACACGATGACATTGCGCTTCTCGACCGTGTGAAGCAGTCATTGAGTCCGCTCGGTTTCAAGAAGTATGTTGTTACCACAGCCGATTTTCACGACCGCATGATTGCCTACACATCGCAGATGTGTCATGTTGTTTCCAATGCTTTTATAAAAAGTCCCTCGGCAAAGTTTCATAGGGGGTACAGTGCGGGCAGTTTCCGGGATTTTACACGTGTGTCGCGCCTGAACGAGGATATGTGGACCGAACTGTTTCTCGAGAACAAGGAACATCTTTTGAATGAACTCGATTTGTTGATAAACTCTCTTCGTGAGTATCGCGAGGCTATTGCCCATGATGACGCCGATACCTTGCGCACTCTGCTGCGTGACGGCAGGATAGCGAAGGAAGAGACTGAAAAATAGAACTTTTCCCATGCAGTACAATACAATACACGTTGAGGCCTCACGCAGTTACGATATCCACATAGGCCGCGGTATTCTAAAAAAACTGGGTGACTTTGTGCGTCCGTTGCTTGGCAGTTGCCGCTTGGTTGTACTCACCGACAGTAATGTCAATGCGCTTTATGGCAATGACATAATGGAGCATTTGAGCGCAGCTGGCTACAATGCATGTAAGTATGTAATCCAGGCAGGCGAGGTTTCGAAATGTGCCGGGAACCTGCTGGCTTTCCTCAACTTCATGGCTGCAGAGCAACTCACGCGCAGTGACGCGGTTGTTGCCTTCGGTGGTGGAGTGGTTGGTGACCTTGGAGGTCTTTCGGCGTCACTCTATCTGCGTGGAGTAAAATATATCCAGGTACCTACTACCTTGCTTGCCGCAGTGGACAGTTCGGTCGGCGGTAAGACTGCAATCGATATCCCCGCCGGAAAGAACCTTGTGGGTGGTTTCTATCAACCCTCATTGGTGTGTTGTGACACGGTTCTCATGGATACCCTTCCAAAAGATATATACCGTGACGGTTGTGCCGAGGTGATAAAATACGGCATGATTCTTGATGCGGAACTTTATAAAACCCTGCATACTCTTCCTTTCGACCGCGAGGAGGTTGTGGCACGTTGCGTGGAAATCAAGCGCGATGTTGTGCAGCAGGACGAATTTGACAACGGCATACGCGGCCTGTTGAACTTTGGGCACACATTCGGTCATGCCATTGAGAAATTGAGCAACTTCGGCGTGTCGCATGGCGAGGCTGTGGCGAAAGGTATGGTCATTGCTGCCCGAATGGCTCCATTGTGCGGTTTGTGCGATGTTGCCGATGAACTCTCGGCACTTCTTGTGCAGTATGGTTTTGATATAAGTTGCCCTTATAGTGCTCAAGAGGTGTATGAGGCGTTGCTTACTGACAAGAAACGCCGCGGAGGGAAAATTTCAGTTGTGCTGCCACGTGCCTTAGGTGACTGTACCCTTGTTACCCTGCCGGTAGAGGAGGTTGGTGTTTTACTATCAAAAGTGATTGCCTGATGGAAAAAAGCGTTCACGGAACATTAAAGGGTGCGGTTACTCCGCCGCCGTCGAAATCGCAGGCGCACCGCCTGCTCATCTGTGCGGCTCTTGGTACAGAACCATGCTCGATAGTGTGTAGCATTGTTAACGATGATATTATGGCAACCATGCGCTGCCTCAATGCTCTTGGTGCAGAAATATCCTTTTCATCGGGTGTTTTTGATGTACACCCTATAGCACTTGTTAAAGGTGGAACACTTGATTGCGGGGAGAGCGGTTCAACGCTTCGTTTCCTGATGTCAGTGGCTGCAGTGCTTGGTGCCGACGCTACATTCGTAGGAGCAGGCAAACTGCCGCAGCGACCTATGGAAGCACTTACAGAAGTGCTTGCCGCGCATGGAGTATCGTTTGAACGTCACTCGGCTGATGAACTGCCGGTAACGTGTAGCGGAACATTGCAGGGCGGTAATTTTACCCTTCCGGGGAATATCTCATCGCAGTATCTTACGGGTCTGCTTTTTGCTCTGCCTTTGGCGGCAACGGACAGCGAAATAGAGGTTACAGGCGGTCTTACAAGTGCCTCTTACATTGACATGACAATAGATGCCTTGCGTGTGGCCGGAATATCTGTCGAGCGTAGGAATAACATATTTCGCATTAAAGGCAACCAGTGCTATCGTATGCCCGGGCGAGTGGTCGTCGAGGGTGACTGGTCTTCGGCTGCCTTTTGGGTGGTTGCTGGTGTAATAGGCAAGCAACCTTTGGAAATATGCGGCATGAACAACGCTTCACTGCAGGGCGACAGTGCTATAATAGACCACCTGCGTAGCATGGGGGCTTTTATAACAGTTGAAGATGACAAGGTTGCAGCAATGCCATCGCACCTCTTCGGTGCTGAACTTGACTGCATGGATACTCCTGACCTTGTACCCATTCTCTCTGTGGCAGCGGCTGTGGCACAAGGAACAACAACATTCACAAATGTGGGGCGTCTGCGCTTCAAGGAGAGCGACCGTCTTGCTGCCATGAAGAGCGTGCTTGAATCATTCGGTATAGTTTCTGCTGTCGGCGAGGACACCTTTACAGTATATGGCGGCGAACCTCGCACTGTTGCTCCCGTCGACAGTTTCGGTGACCACCGCATAGCAATGTCGGCGGCAGTGCTGTCAACTGTTGCCGGGGGTGTGACTGTAATAAAAGGCTCAGGTTGTGTGGCAAAGTCGTACCCCTCATTTTTTGAGGATTTTGCTTCACTTGGCGGTGTGGTTGAATAAGCGGCGTGTGATTATAGAGATTCTCCACTGCGTTCATAACGACAAACGGTGCTTGTCATTTTGAGCGAATGCGAGAAATCTCAAGAATGCATAATATAAGAATAACAATAACAATAAAAACAACATAATATGGACTTGGATAAACTACGTCAGGAAATTGATGAGATAGATACCCAAATGTGCGACCTCTTTGCGCGCCGCATGCAGGTGGTGTCAGGTATAGGAAAATACAAGAAGGAGAATAACCTTCCTGTTTATCACCCTTCACGCGCGCGTACAGTGCTTCACAATGTATCGAAGCGCCTTGGTCCCGAATTCGAGGGCTACGGTCGCACGCTCTACCGCACAATCTTTGACCTTAGCGAGTCCTATGAGACACGCATGCTTTCCGAAGGAAGCGAGTTCTTCAACTACTTCAAGAATATCGCTTCTGTTCCCCCACAGCCATTCCCCAAGCGCGCTTCTGTAGCCTGTGCCGGTTGCGAAGGCTCATATGCGCACCTTGCGTCCGAGCGTCTTTTCGACCTCCCCGAAATCATGTACATGAGCAATTTCGAGGGTGTTTTCAAGGCCGTCAACAGCGGTCTATGCGAGTTCGGCGTTCTTCCAATCGAGAACTCCCTTGCCGGCTCGGTAAATGCCATCTATGACCTTCTCTCCGAGTATAACGTTAACATTGTGCGTGCGGTACGCCTTAAAGTAGACCATGCAATCCTTGGTGTTCCCGGTGCAAAACTCGAGGATATACGCGAAATATATTCACATCAGCAGGCCATAAACCAGTGTTCCGAATTCCTTGGAACATTGAAGAACGTGCGTGTCATCGCTTGCGAGAACACCGCCGAGGCAGCCCGCATGGTAGCCCAGGGCGGCGACCCCACCAAGGCATCACTCTCTTCACGCCTCTGTGCCGAACTCTATCAAATGCAGGTAATCAAGTCTTCAGTCCAGAACCGTGACAACAACTACACCCGCTTCATCTGCATTGCCAAGGAACCCAAAATCTATTCAGGTGCCGACCGTACCAGTGTAATGATTAACATCCCAAACCGTCCCGGTACCCTTTTCCGCATAATGTCACGCTTCAATGCAACCGGCGTCAACCTTGTGAAACTTGAAAGTCGCCAAATTCCCGAACGCGAGTTCGAATACCGTTTCTACTTCGACATTGAAGCCTCCGTCTACAGCGACGAGTTCCTTTCCCTCATGTGCGAGCTTCATGAATGTGGGGAGCAGTTCAGGTATTTTGGTACATATGCCGAAATAATATAACGTGATTGATTAAAAGCGCGATAACTGTGTTGTTGTGGCTGATTGGGCAATCCTCATTTACGTTTAGTAAACTCCGGTTCCCCAACAGCCACACGCCTTGTTCTCGCACTTTTACTCCAATCCCGTTGTTGTTTAAACCGGTAATAACTTTGTTTTGCTCAGTTTTGTTAACAGTCATTTAGGCTCACTAAACTCCCTTTTTCAAAACCGTCGCAAGGCTTGCGCAAACGAGCTAAACACAAAGTTCACTTTGATGTTTTACCGCGAGTGCAGCCAAGGCTCGCCGAAGGCAAGCCTTGCCCTCACCAATTTATATTAATAATTATGCGGTTGTGCTTAAAAGCGCGATAACTGTGTTGTTGTGGCTGATTGGGTGGCTGTGTAGTTCAGGTTTGTTTTCTTAATGTAAAGTCGAATCTGAGACCACCGCCCGGGCGGTTGGTGACGGTTATGTTGCCTCCGTGGAACTGGACGGCGTGTTTTACTATGGCAAGGCCTAACCCTGTACCGCCTTTCTGGCGGGAGCGTCCTTTGTCAATGCGGTAGAACCGCTCAAAAAGGCGGGGCAGTTGTTCTGCCTTGACGCCTTTGCCGTCATCCTCAAATCGGATACGGCACAATTTCCCGTTGTTTTCAAGTAACGATATATAGATGTTCCTACCTTCCGAATAGGCTATGGCATTTTCAGTCAGGTTGCGGAAAATGGAACCTATCAATGAGGGATTGCCGTCGACTATGACTTTTTCGCCAAAATCCGCATGCAGTGTCAAGTGTTCTTCCTCTGGCATTATCTTCAGTTCCTCGGCAACCTCATCAATTATTTCGTTTATTATTACCTTCTCTCGATTAATCAGTGTGCTTCCGTCTTCCATGCGGGTAATAAGCGACACATCGTTAAGCAGCCTGCGAAGGCGCTCATTCTGGGTGTAGCACCGCTCAATAAGTTCCTGACGTTTCTCCTCACTCAATGTAATTCCTGATAATAATGTTTCAAGGCAGACTTGAATAGATGCGACAGGGGTCTTCAGTTCGTGGTTGATGTTGTTTGTAAGTTGCCGTTTGAGGCGGCTCTTCTCCTGTTCTGCTTCATAATTGTTGACACGTTCAATGTCCTTGCCAAGTTTACGGGTACTGAAATAAGCAGCCACGCTCATAATCAGGGTTATTGAAATCATTACAACAAGGAATGACCAATCTGCTTCAAGTAGGTCATTTAGTGTGCTTGAATAGGGTATGGCTGTGCGGACAACGACTCGTTCGCCACGGGTCGCAGAGTAGAAATACTCTCGCCCGTCACTTGTCGATAGTCGGCTTATATTATAGCTATGACCTTTTATAAGAGCATTTGCTACTTCAGGGCGGTATCTGTGGTTGTCGAGCGAGTCGAGTGAGATGGTGTTGTCGTAAACCACAGCACCGGAAAGAGTGATAATCGATATTCGCAGCTCGTCAAAAGGTTTGTCGTGAGTTGCAATGTAATCCTCATATGGCAACCCCTCCTCCACAGTGTCGAGCAGGTGGCGGTTGTATTGTTGGAGTTGTGCATTCAGGAACTCCGATTTATACTCTTTCTCGCGCAGATACTGGAATCCGATAAAACAGAGTACAATCGCCCACGAAAAAGCGAGCAACATCAGAAACAGCCGTTTATGAAACGATATTTTAATCCCTGAAGCCATAACCGAAACCTGAACGGGTTACTATGTATGAGCCGTATGCCCCTATCTTTGAGCGCAAACGGGTTATATTCACATCAATGGTGCGGTCTAACACAACCACCTCATCGCTCCACACACGACTCAGTATCTGTTCGCGTGAACATATCTTGCCACGGTGCTGAATCAAGTATGCAAGTAACTCAAACTCTTTTCGTGCCAACTTGACCTCCTCGCCGTCCACCGTACAACGCTTGAACTCCAAATCAAGGCATAGACCATCAATTGCTAATCGGTTTGGCTTTTCGGTAGGGGTATTAATCTTGCTTTTCTGGTTGGCGGTACGGCGTAAGACGCTCTTGACGCGTGCTATGACGTTACGGACGGTGTATGGTTTCATTATATAATCATCGGCACCAAGGTTCAGTCCCATAATCATGTCATCCTCTGTATCGCGTGCCGTGCAGAATATTATGGGAATGTCGGCTGTCGCGACATCGGCTTTCAGCAACTTGGCCATCTTTATACCGCTGATTTCGCCCATCATTATATCAAGCAGAATGAGCGAATACTCTTTAAGGTTATAGCCAAGTGCCTGTTCTGCACTGAAGGCAATGTCCACATCATACCCTTCATTTTCAAGGTTTAGTTTCAGCACCTCACACAGGGTCTCCTCATCATCTACTATCAATATACGATTTGTTGCCATATACATCTTCTATAATTACATTGCAAATGTAAAGCGTTTTTCCGAGTGTTTTGCTACCCGGAAACATATTTAATGAAAATGTAATATTTTGCTCGATATTGCAGGATTTAACCAAAGCCTAATCATTATGAAATATTTATGAAACAATATTTTAATTCCTTTGTGACCGAAAAGTTATATAAGTTTTATGGGTATATTACAAATCTTTACATTGTTGGGAGCATTGGGAATGTTCCTGTATGGAATGAACCTGATGAGCTCCGGACTGCAAAAGGCTGCGGGTGAGAGGCTAAGAGGTTTTTTGTCGGCAATGACTTCAAACCCATTAAAGGGGGTCATGACCGGATTGGGTATAACGACTGTTATTCAATCTTCATCAGCCACTACTGTAATGGTAGTAAGTTTTGTGAATGCCGGTCTTTTGACCCTGGCGCAGGCCATCGGAGTTATTATGGGTGCCAATATCGGTACGACGGTGACTGCGTGGCTGGTATCGTGGTTGGGCTTCAAGGCCGACATTTCTGTCCTGGCTGTGCCTTTGATGTTGCTTGGCTTTCTGTTCTCAAACTCTAAAAAAGATCAACGAAAGAATATTGGAGAACTGATTGTTGGCTTCAGCCTCTTGTTTCTCGGTCTTTCATTTATGAAAGATTCCGTGCCCGATTTGAGAGAGACACCGCAGGTACTTGAGTTTGTCAGTACTTGGTCTTCGCATGGTTTCGGTTCTGTGCTTCTGTTCCTTACATTCGGAACGCTCTTGACACTTGTGCTGCAATCTTCATCTGCAACTATGGCTATTACGCTGATTATGCTAAGTATGGGCTGGATTCCGTTTGACATGGCATGTGCTATGGTGCTTGGAGAGAATATTGGAACAACCATTACGGCGAACATTGCCGCTTCGGTAGGTAACACACCTGCAAAACGTGCAGCAATGTCGCATACCATCTTTAATGTGTTTGGTGTTATATGGGCTTTGATTCTCTTCAAACCTTTCCTGCAGTTGGTAGGTGTAATTACCGAGAATCTGTTTGGCTTGCCTAATCCCGCAACTGATGGTTTCGTGGTGACGGACTCGGCGTCTGCAACTGGCACAGCTGCACTGTATGGCCTATCAATGCTGCATACGCTATTTAATTTGACTAATACTTTATTATTGATATGGTTCACAAAATGGATTGCCAGGGCGGTTAGTTGGATTATACCGGTTCCAAAGAATCAAGATAAAGAGGTTTATCGTCTCCAATACATCTCTGCAGGTCCTCTTGCAACTCCAGAACTGTCAGTCGAGCAGGCATTCAACGAAATTATCCAGTTTGCAAGAATCTCCAAGAAGGGTGTTGATTATGCACATAGCGCAATCAAGAAGGCCGATACCGATGAATTCGAGGAGTTTAGAAAGAAACTCGTGAAATATGAGGAGATTTCTGACCGTATCGAATATGAGATAGCTACATTCCTCAATGGCGTGTCTGCCGAGGAAATAAGCGAGAGCACTTCCATAAAGATAAAGGCCATGTATAAGATTATTGGTGAATTGGAGTCGTTGGGAGATTCCGGTGAGGCTATCAGCCGCATTCTGTCAAGAAAGAATATACATAATAAGCATTTTGATGAAGAGACGATAAGGAATCTTACCCTAATGGCCGATGCTGTAAGTATGGCATACGATGTCATGATTGAGAATCTGACGATGGCTCATAAGAATGAACTTGTCGATATTGCGAATGCTTATAGTGCCGAGGAACATCTCAATGCTTTGCGGAACAATCTTCGTGATGCGGTTATTGAGAATATTGAAAACGACGGCAAGAACTACCAGACAAGTGTTTACTATATGGATATTGTCAATGAGTTTGAGCATATGGGCGACTTTATAATTAATGTGTCACAAGACCTCGAACGGGCATTTGTCCATAAATAAGCATCTTGGATGAATATAATAAGGATTGTGTTGCTCTTTGTATGCGAAGGGTGACACAATCTTTTTTGTATATGTCATTTAATGAATCTCTAATTCTTTTGAAACGTTTATGAAATGTATAGCCGATATTTTTGCAGTGTCAAATTTTAGAAGACAAAAGACTATGAAAACAAAACTGATTTTGGCGGGTGTTTTAGCCTGCATCGGTATCGGCACACAGGCGCAGGATACCAAAACAGAGGAGCCTAAAGGCAAAGCGATTGTTCAGGTGTTCGGCAATTTCCACACGGGGTTTGGAACAGATAATGACGACCGTGGCTTTGAGTTGGAACGCAGTTATCTGGGTTACGAGTACAATTTCGGCAAGGGCCTTTCGGTTAAAGGAGTTATGGATATCGGCAAGTCTTCAAACATTAATGATTATCAGCGTATTGCCTATATCAAGAATGCACTGGTACAGTGGAAGAGCGGAAACCTCACGCTCTCCGGCGGTCTTATCTCTACCACCCAGTTCAACTTTCAGGAGAAATTTTGGGGTTATCGCTACATTATGAAGTCTTTTCAGGATGAGTACAAATTCGGTAGCAGTGCCGATTTAGGTCTCTCTGTGGCCTACAGATTCGCCGATTGGGTATCTGCCGACGCAATCATTGTGAATGGCGAGGGGTACAAGAAAATTCAGAAAGTTGATGGACTCAATTACGGTCTTGGTGTAACACTTACTCCTGTTAAGGGTTTCCAGGTTCGCGTGTATGGAGGATTGAATGAGAGTGGTGAAGAGGGTAAAAAAGATATTGCTAATCTGGCAGCATTTATAGGGTACAAGCATAAGAGGTTTGCGCTTGGAGCAGAGTATAACCAAATGTGGAATGCTTCGTACAAGGACGGTGCCGACCAAAACGGTTATTCGGTTTTTGCCTCGGTCAAGTTGTCCAGGATTGCAGACATCTATGCCCGTTTTGATGACTTGTATTCTAAAAATGATTGGAATATTGCAAAAGATGAGCAGGCTGCTATTCTCGGTGCTCAATTCAAACTCGGCAAGTATGTGAAGATTGCCCCTAATTTCAGGTTGACAGTACCAAAGGCTGACGGAGCGAAGAACGGATATTATGCCTACGTGAATTGTTATTTCGGGTTTTAAATAAAATATAAATATCTAATAATAAATATTATATGAGAAAGATTTTTTCATCAGTCGTGACATTGGCTGTTGCCCTTGCAATGATTGCTTGTGGCGGTAATTCCAATAAGATAGGTCGTGAATCCCAGGAACTTGCCGGTGCCGGTGCTACATTCCCTCTTCCGTTCTACAATGTGGTGTTCGAGCAGTTCGGACAAGTGAATGGCGACCAGGTTGCATACGGTGGCATAGGTTCTGGTGGTGGAGTGCGGAACTTGCGCGACAAAATTGTCGATTTTGCCGGCAGTGATGCTTTCCTCTCTGACAAAGAGTTGGCCGAGATGGCTCCAGTAGTGCATGTACCGACCTGTATGGGTGCTGTCGTCCTTGCATATAATCTTGATGGAGTCAATGAATTGAAATTATCAGGTGAGATTATCGCAGATATCTTTGCCGGTAATATCAAGATGTGGAACGATGAACGTCTGGTGGCGCTCAATCCTGATGTAGAACTTCCGGCTGAGGCAATTATCCCTGTATATCGTTCAGATGGCTCGGGTACGACATTCGTTTTTACCGATTACCTTACGAAGGTCAGTCCAATGTGGGCTTTGGAATATGGTGCAGGTAAATCCGTTGACTTCCCGTCGGGTCAGGCTGCAAAGGGTAATCCTGGCGTGGCAGGTGTCATCAAGCAGACAAAGAATACAATCGGCTATGTTGGTTCGGAGTATGCCTTTGCACAGAAAATACCTTATGCACATATTGAGAATCAACGAGGCGAGTTTGTCCTGCCATCATCGGAAACAATCTCGGCAGCAGCGTCGGGCGAAATACCTGCCGATACCCGCTGCTCGATTACAAATTCTGTTGCGGTCGGCGCATATCCCATTTCAACCTTCACGTGGATGATTATCTACAAGGAGCAGAACTACTCTGACCGTACAAGAGAACAGGCAGAGGCTACACTCGACCTTCTGAGATACATCCTCTCGGACGAGGCGCAACATATTACATCTGAGGTGCATTATGCTCCGCTACCCGCCAAGGCCAAGGAGTTGAGTATGGAGAATCTGAAGACCGTCACATATGATGGAGTCTCAATACTGCAATAACAGAACATCATGAACGATAAGTTATACAAAATCCTGCTGTTCGCGGCTGCATTGATAATGCCGATAGTGTGCGGGGGCGTAGTCTACGCCCTCGTCACTGACGCATACGATGCGTTCGAGCATTTCGGGTTCTTTAAGTTTCTGACCTCATCGGAGTGGAGTTACACCGAGGGAGCGGAGCAGTATGGTGCGCTGCCGTTCATTACAGGCACGTTGATGACAACCATGTTGGCACTCCTCTTTTGCATACCGTTCTCACTGCCTGTGGCGCTGTTTGTCGGGGAATACTTCAAAGGCACAAAGGTGGCTTCTGTTTTAAGTACTGTCACCGACCTTTTGGCAGGTATCCCTTCAATCATCTATGGTTTGTGGGGCTTCTACACTTTGCGTCCTCTGATTATGGAACTCGATATTTCGCCGCAGGGCTCGGGCATATTGACCGCCTCGCTGGTGTTGGCCATTATGATTGTACCTTATGCCGCCTCGCTCAGTGCGGAGTTCATAAAAATGGTCCCCAATGATTTGAAAGAGGGTGCGTATAGTCTGGGAGCAACTCGTGCCGAGGTTATCCGTAAGGTGGTATTTCCCGTTGCCGGTTCGGGTATCTTCTCATCGTATGTCCTGGCGATTGGTCGTGCATTGGGCGAGACAATGACCGTAACAATGCTTATCGGCAACACGAACAATATCCCGGATTCAATAACATCTACGGGTAACTCAATGGCGTCAATTATCGCTAACCAATTCGGTGAGGCAGATGATTTACGCCTCTCGTCACTGATTGCCATAGGCCTGATACTGTTCCTTATTACGGCATTTATCAATCTTATAGGCAAAATGATGATTAAACGAGCAAGAATAGCATAACTATGAATAAATCGAAAATCAGAAATCGTTTGGCAAAAGATAAGGCGTTGCTGTGGGCTGTATGCCTACTGGCCGCACTTACGGCTGTTCCTCTGTTTGCCATTTTGGGAGAGGTGTTTATGCGTGGCTATGACCAACTCTCGTGGTCGTTCTTTACGGAACCTACACCAACTGCGTACAAGGCCATGAAAGCAATAGAGGCCGGCGAGCCCATTCCCGGCGGTATTGCAAACGGAATTGTGGGAACAATGCTTATGCTTGGTATGGCTGCCGTTGTGGCAATTCCTATAGGAATCCTTTGCGGTGCATTTCTGGCGGAGAATCCCAAGAACAGGTTTGCCCAAACCGTAAGTTATCTTACCGACCTGTTGCAAGGAACACCTTCGGTCATTATTGGTATTGTAGTCTATATATGGGTGGTTGTACCTATGAAAGGTTACTCGGCCATTGCAGGCAGTGTGGCACTCTTCATTATGATGTTGCCGCTCATTATCCGTTCAACCGAGGAGACATTGAAGATTTTGCCTGCGTCGCTCAAGGAGGCGGGGTTGGCTCTCGGCGGCAACCGTGCCCGTGTAATGCTTAAAGTACAGCTCCCCGCGGCTTTCGGTGGTATCTTCACGGGTGTTTTGCTGGCTATCTCACGTGTAATCGGTGAGACGGCCCCGCTTATGTTCACTGCGCTCGGTTGCTCGTTTATCCGCTTTGCGGTTGACAAACCGATATCTGCGGTACCTCTGCTTATATGGGAGTTCTTCAACGACCCCAACCTGCAGGAACTCATTTGGGGAGCCTCGCTCTTCCTCTTGTTGTTTGTTTTAACTTTGAATCTTTTATCTAAGTATCTTGCAAAGAAATGGAACCAGTAACACCAATACTTGAATTCAATAAGACTTGTGTATCATATACCAAGCAGACAATGGCAGTAAAGTATGTATCGGCAGCCATTGACAGAAACACGATAACTGCCATAATGGGCCCCTCGGGCTGTGGAAAATCCACCCTATTGAGGGCTGTGAACCTAATGCACAACCTCTATCCGAATATCCGTGTCGATGGCGAAATTCTGTTGAATGGCGAGAATATCCTCTCAATGGAACCAATCGATGTACGTCGCCGTGTGGGCATGGTCTTTCAACGTCCTGCGCCGTTCCCCACTATGAGCATATACGATAATGTGCTTTCGGGTTATGCGCTCAACGGTATCCGTTTGTCGAAAACCGAAAAAGATGAAACCGTTGAACGTTGCTTGAAGAGCGTAGCACTGTGGGATGAGGTCAAGGATGTCCTGAACAAGAAAGGTACATTCCTTTCGGGTGGTCAGCAGCAGCGTCTGTGTATTGCACGTGCATTGGCCATGAAACCCGATGTGCTGTTGATGGACGAGCCGACATCGGCACTCGACCCCATTGCAACGGCGCATATCGAGGAACTGATGTCGGAACTTCAAAACAAGGTGACAATCCTTATCGTTACCCACAATATGGGTCAGGCAATGCGAATATCCTCAAAGTCGATGTTTATGTACCTTGGCGAGTTGGTTGAGTATGGTGATACCGCGACGATGTTCTCCAACCCCTCGGATGAGCGAACCAAAGCCTACCTCACCGGCAAGATGGGATAATTGTCTTATCCTCATTATCATGCATAACTGTGCATGCCGCCGAGGATGAAGTTCACACCGAAGTAGGTTATAAGCACCGTCAGGAATGCCACAATGCAGTATATGTGGAAGAACATCGGGCGGCGCATTGCCTTTATTGAACCGCTGTGCAGTGTGGCGCTGTAGACAAGCATTGTGATGAGTGCCCACACCTCCTTGGGGTCCCAGCCCCAGTAGCGCCCCCATGATATATTTGCCCACACTGCACCGATGAATATTCCGGCAGTGAGCAGGAACACGGCGGGATAGAGCATGAGGGTGCTTGTCCGTTGCAGTGCGGCAATCTCCTCTTCTCTATTCTTGCGTGTTGTCTTCATTATCACTGCAGCAATACCGTTAAGCATGGTGAATGCCAACAGTGTGTATGCAATCATTATCACCAGTACGTGTATGCATAGCAGCGGCGACTGCAGTACGGGCATGAGCGGGGTAATCTGCGGTGTAACCTCACCCATGGTGGCGACTAACAGCGTGAGGCCGCATACAATGTAACCGAATGGCAACATCATCCTTGTTTTGCCAAAAAGGGTTGTACCCAGTATACTGCACCATGCCATGAATGTCATTGTCTCATGACCGTTTGACAGCGGCACATGTCCGCTAATGTGCCAGCGCAGGAGTATCTGCAATGTCAGGTATGTAACAATACCCCATGCAACGGTTTTCAGTATAATGGCGGCAATACGCTTTGCCTTACTCTCTTTTGTATGCACGCACATTATGAAAAAGAGTACAAGACCTATTGTGAGGCATGCCATTGCAAGCTCGCGGTTGCCGTTTGTGCTGTTGTACAGTTTTTCGGCCTTGAATGTGACCTCCGAAGGAATGCTCATGTCGCCTTCCTTTATTTGGTATTTTCTTATTTTTGCTGTTATTGCCTTTACGCCTTCATAGTCGTGCATTGCGACCTTCTCGGCAACAAGGTTCATGCTCTTGCCAATGAACAGTTGTTTTTCATGTGGAATGTCGAAAGGTAGCGTATCGGCAAATGAATACCATATTACTTCTCCTGTTGCAGGGTCGGTGTGTGGGAAAATTTTCAACAAAGTTCCCGTGCATAGCATACTGATAATGCTGAATTTCTCGTTGGCCGAAGCAAAATTCTTTATTTCCGGATTATTCCCTTTGCGCAGGACTGTTTCCAACTTATAACCGTTGCGGTTTGTGAAATCGGTCAGTGCGGCATAGTTGCCTATTATGCCAAGCGCACTCTTCGTCTCTTTACCCTTAATCTTTATCATGGGCTCGTTTTTCCACTCATCGTAGTAAAAGAACCAGCCGCAGAGGACCTGTTCGGCCGTGTACCCCTTGTAACTCTTTTTGCCATATACCTTTGCGGTAAAGTCAAGGGCGAGTGTCTGCAAAGGGCATATGCGGCCGTTGTAGTGTACATGAATGTCGCAGAATATCTCTGCAACATCCCGGGGCAGTGTCTGTGGCGCTCCATGGGCATTGGCTGTTGACGCCGCTATCATCAGCAACGCGGCGCCACCCCTGCGCAATGCAGCGCGGAAGCGGTTGCCCGGCTGCATAAAGAAGAGCAGCATTGACAGCAGCAGGAGTGCATAGCCTGCATATGTAATCCCTATTCCCCACGGGTCGTGTGACACGATAAGGAATGTGCCTTTCTCATCGTTGTCGTAGCCCGATTGGTAAAAACGGTATCCTCGGTGCTTGAATATGTTGTTCATGGATACTGTTCCCTCAATTCGCCCATTGTCATATATTACAATGGTGCTCACGAAGTCCATGGGCGTCTGTGTGCCGGCATACCGTGTTACTTCAAAATCATGAAGTGAAATGCTGAAGGGGAACTTTTCTATACTGCCGTTGTCAAGTACATACTGGTTGGTGTATTCACCCACCCGCAGGTGTGTCTGTCCCTGCTTGCCTGTGGCGTGTGTTATAAGTGCACCGGCAAGGATTACTGCAAAGGCAAGGTGCAGGCATAGTGTAACCGGTTGCTTGTGCAGTTTGCGCTGTAGGATATAAACAATGGCAGAGAGTGCTGCAACTGTCCATAGTGCAATCATCCAGTGGGCACGGTAGATATTCTCTAATGCATATTCCGTGCCATACAGTTTCTCCATTATGGTGGCGACCATAAGAATGGCTGTTATAATGGCAAAAAGACCGAATGAAAGGTATTTGAACAGTTTTTCTCGTCTCATTGTAGATTTCCTGGTACGCAAATATAGTTACAAAGCGGCAAAAATAATAAACAGCTTCTTATATTTCTCGCTTGTTATAACTATCTTCGCAAAACAATATTGCAAATTGTATGAAAAAGATACTTGTAATCAACGGCCCTAACCTCAATATGCTTGGGTTGCGTGAACCGGCTCTCTATGGCGCAAAGGACTTTAAGGCTCTCCAGCAGTTTATAATCTCTGCGGCAGAGGAACTCTCGTTAAATATCGAACTGTTCCAGTCGAACCATGAAGGGGCGATTGTAGATAAAATTCAGGCAGCATACGGTGTCTTTGACGGCATTCTCATAAATCCGGCGGCATATACTCACACCAGCGTGGCAATACTTGACGCACTCAAGGCGGTGGCATTGCCTACAGTGGAGGTCCATCTCACTGACATTTCTACCCGTGAGGAGTTCCGCCGTTTCTCTTTTGTGTCGCTCTATGCCCAAAAGACTGTCTGCGGGAAGGGATTCGACGGTTACAAGGAGGGATTGGAGTTTCTTGCCAGCTTATGAAATTCTTTCACACGTCACAGATAAGGAAACTCGATGCCTACATCATTGAGCATGAACCAATTGCTTCCATAGACCTTATGGAACGGGCCGCATGCGCTCTCACTGCAGCAATCCTTAAACGTTATTCCGGCTGTAGTTTTTCTGTGTTTGCCGGTCCAGGGAACAATGGCGGCGACGGCCTTGCCGTTGCACGTATGCTTGCTGCCGAAGGGTGCTGTGTAGAAGCATGGCTCATAAACCCGAAAGGCAAATTGTCGCCCGATTGTGCTGTTAACTTTGAACGTTTGAGAAACAGCAGTGTGTCTGTTACGGAGGTCCTCGAGTACTTTTCAATGCCGGTGCTCAGCAGGGATACAATAATCATTGACGCTCTTTTCGGCAGCGGGTTGAACAAACCTGTAAGTGACGGGGTCTTTGCCGATGTAATAAAGGGAATGAACGCTTCCGGGTGCCGTATGGTGGCAGTGGATATGCCGTCTGGTCTGTTGGGAGAGAACAACTATCCTCTTTCGGGCGTCGTGGTATCTGCAACCGATACATTGACACTGCACTTTCCCAAACTTTCGCTCCTCATGCCCGAAAATGCCCGGTTTGTGGGTGACATGTCTGTTCTTGACATAGGACTCTCACAGGAGTGGATAGAGAGGGAACCATCGCCCTTTAATTTTACCGATGAAAAGGAGATAAATACACTTTTGAAACCTCGCGGGAAACATGCGCACAAAGGACATTTCGGGCGGGCATTGCTTGTAGCCGGTTCAAAAGGTATGGCGGGTGCCTCGGTACTTGCTGCACGTGCTGCACTGCGCTCGGGTGTTGGACTGCTCACCGTTCATGTGCCTGCATGCAACAACGCAATTATGCAGGTGGCTGTCCCCGAAGCGATGACAAGCATTGACAGCAACGATTGTTGTTTCAGTGATAATGCAGACCCCCGGAAATATAATGCAGTTGCCGTTGGTCCGGGGCTGGGGCAGAGCAAGGTGAGTGAGGTGGCGTTACTTAATCTTATAAAGAGTTGCTCCGTTCCGTTGGTGCTCGACGCCGACGCGCTCAATATACTTTCACACCATCATGATTGGCTATCGCTATTGCCAAAGGGGAGCATAATAACTCCGCACCCCGGGGAGTTCGAGCGCCTTTTCGGTAAATATCCAAGCCGCTATAATGCAATAGAGTCAGTGCGTGCCATTGCGCGTGATTATGGCTTTACCATTGTTCTTAAAGGCGCATACACCACAATAATAACTCCCGATGGCAATCTCCATTTCAACAGCACTGGTAATCCGGGTATGGCAACAGGCGGCAGTGGTGATGTGCTCACCGGTATAATACTGTCGATGTTGGCACAAGGGTATAGCAGTGCCAATGCTGCGCGCATTGCTGCATATGTGCATGGTCTTGCCGGCGACCTTGCTGCGTCGGAATTTGGAGAAACAGCGCTTGTGGCAGGGGACATAATATCATTTTTGCCAAAGGCGTGGTTGTCGGTTGAGAAAGGAGGCAAAGTATGAGAATCCCCGGGTTTCTGCGCAACTGGTCATTGCCTATTGCAATGATAAGCGGTGCTGCCGCATATTTTGTTTACAGACTTCTTCCTTTGCCCGAAGGTATCGGTGTTTTTGTGTCGTCAGCGGTTTCGGTGGTGCAGCCGACGTTAATCTTTGCTATGCTCTTTGTAACCTTCTGCAAGGTGCGTATAAAGGAACTGAAACCTCAAAAGTGGCATTTGCTGCTGTTGGCATTCCAACTCCTGCCGTTCATTGTACTATCACTCATTCTGGCCTTTTTCCACGATATCCCGTTAGGGACAAGGGTTCTCATGGAATCGGCAATGATGTGCCTGTTGTGTCCCACAGCGACTGCAGCAGCCGTAATCACGGCAAAACTGGGCGGAAATTCGGCGTCGCTCATATCTTATACCATGCAGATAAATATGGCGGTGGCTATTGTTGCGCCCGTGTTCCTCACCTTCTCACACCCCGTCGAAGGGCTCACACTGGGAAGTTCTTTCCTTGTAATCATGGGCAAGGTGTTCCCGTTGCTGCTTCTTCCGCTTGTATGTGCGTTGCTTGTCCGCAAGTATGCGCCGGCAGTGCATGGCTGGCTTGTTACAAAGGGACGTAATCTTCCGTTCCTTCTTTGGTTAGTGGCACTTTCACTTGCTATTGCAGTGACTGCAAGGGCTATTGTGCATGCCCATGTATCGTTGTATGTTATGGTGGGAATTGCTGTCGTATCGCTTGTGTGTTGCCTGTTACAGTTCTTTGTGGGCCGCCGCATTGGTGCGCGCTATGGCGAAACGGTTACCGGCGGTCAGGCCTTGGGACAAAAGAATACGGTCTTTGCAATATGGTTTGCCTACACCTTCCTCACTCCTGTTACTGCCATTGCCGGTGGTTTCTATTCCGTGTGGCATAATCTTGTGAATACATGGCAATTGCAGAAGCGCAGGCCGTAACCCGATAAAATTGTTTGCTATGAGAAGACACACCCTTTTGCTGCTGCTTATGATGTATGCTTTTGTTGCTGCAGCACAATCTGTGCAACCGGCGCAGGAAACCGATTCCGTCAGCATTGCTGCCAAGAAAAGAGTCGATCGCCAGATAAACCTCGGTTATGTAAGGCGCGCGTTGACTGCTCCGCTCCCGATTGCCGCAGCGGGGGTGGCATTAATTCCCTTCGATGAGCATGTCCATGATTTTGTATTGAGGGAAATGCCTGGTTTCCGGTGTACTGTCGACGATTATATCCAATACCTTCCATGGGCAACTCATCTCACCTTGGGGTTGTGCGGAGTAAAGGGGTGCAGCAAGAACCGTTATCAAATCTTTGTTGCCGAGGCTTTTACCGCAGCAATGATGGCAACGACTGTCAATGCCCTGAAATATGGCATTGGCAGAAAGCGTCCCGACGGCGGAAAGAACAGTATGCCATCGGGGCATACAGCAACGGCTTTTGCCGGTGCAACCCTGTTGGCACATGAGTATGGCAACAAAAGCATTTGGATTCCGGTTGCCGGTTACACCGTTGCCGCAGCAACCGGGGTTCTTCGAGTGCTCAATAATCGTCATTATGTGAGTGATGTAGTTGTAGGTGCGGCAGTAGGTATTCTCACCGCCGAACTTGCCTATTGGGTTACCGATGTGCTCTTCAAGGACAGGAAACTCCTTGGCAAGCGTGCAGGTGCGAAGTTGGATATAATAAAGATTTATTGAAATTGATTGAATTAGAAAAGCCTGTTCGCTGAACGAACAGGCTTTTCTAATTCAATGTGTCTGTTTATCTTCTTATGAACCTGAAGTTCTTGAAGAATACTTGCTGTTCGGCATTGCTCTTGTTTGTTATGCGCAACTTGGTTGCTGTCATGCCGCCCAGTTCGTTGCCTGTGTGGATGACTGTATCGTCCTCGCTGTAGTGGAGCAGGCCAACCTCTTTCCAAGCGCCGTCAACAAAGAGCTCAAGACGGAAGTGCTGTGCTGCGCCCTTGACGCCCATGTTGAAATCCATGCCCTGGAAGGTTATTGCCTTCTCGCTCTCGAGCAACAGTTCGCCGCCGGCCTGCCAGTTGATTACTTCAAGTGCCGAAGCAATCTCCACCACATCGCCATTCAGTTTCACAGGAAGCAGCGCAAGCTGTGTAACGGTTGAAGTGAGTTTGAAGGGGTTGTACTCGGCTGTGGTATCAAAGGCTGTTCCTTTGGCTGTATTGTACATCTCTGTTGCCTTTGCAAAAAGTTGGTTAATTGTCGGGAGCATTACCTTTGTACCCACCTTTGTGCCAATCTGGTATGGGTGACGCTGTGTCCTGTCGTTCTCAAGGTCGAACATCTGTTTCTGCAGTGAACGTGCCTGCTTGTAGAGGTTCTCGAAGTTGATGAACTGGCTTGTTGTGCTGCCGTTGTCCTTTGCGTCGGCCAACATTCTCATGAGCGCTACTGTGCGACCATATGCAGCAAGGTTCTTGCCCTGGAGAACCCATGGACGTATTTCGTGTATCAGTTGGGGATTGCTGTTGTCGTTGAGCAGGATGTCGCATGCAACTTCCAGTTCGTTGCATGCCACGTTGAGCATGGCTGTCGCAAATATGTCGCCCTTGAGTGCAGCCTCGGCAACTTCCTTCAGTTCCTCACCCTCTTCGCGGCGGAAGCCGTGACCGTTGGGACCAAGGTCCTTGTTGTAGAGTGCGAAAGTGCGCAGCGCCTGTGGGTTGCTTGGGAGAATATCCTTTAGGCTCTTTTCCCAGTTGCTCCGGTAGTCATAGGCCTCCATGTTCCAGCAGTAGTCGGCAATACCGTAGAGCGATATCTTTGAAGTCTCGGCATACTCCATGGGGTTGCTGACGAAACCTGATACGTCGCCTGCAATGTCAAGACCGTTGCCGTATGCAGGGCCCATGAGAATGTGGTCGCGTACAAAATCGTTCACGGGGAAGTTCAACCATATATAACCCTTGCGCTGAATGCGCTCGTTAATCCACTCCATTGTAGGTTTGTCAATACATGCCACAACCGAGTTGCCGGTCCACATTACTTCTATGCCTTTGTTAAGGTTCTTACCAAGTGTGCGCAGGTAACCTTTCTCCTCGTTTGCCCAACCCTTGTTGTACTCTGTGGGGCAGAGGATAAGAGGAGCAACATCCTTCTTTGCCTGTACAAAGTTATCGTCGATGTAGTTCAGCAGTGCTGCCTGTTTGTCGGCCTGTGCTCCCTCGCCCCAGATGTCATCGAAGAACACGGCAAATGAGCGCACGCCCAGTTGGTACATAACCTCCAACTTTGCCATGAGTTTGTCGCGGTCCTCATCGTTCCATTTGATGTCAACTCCCGGGTGTATTGCCCAGTAGAAGTTCACGCCGTTCTTCTTGGCAACCTCCACCAGTTCTGCAATACGTTTTGCCTCGGTCTCGGGGTATGGCTCGCGCCACTTGTCACGGTGCCAGGGGTCGTCCTTCGGACCATAAATGTATACATTCATCTTGTTGCGGCCATAGAACTCCAACTGGCTCTTGCGTGCTTCGTGGCTCCATGGTGTGCCGTAGAAACCTTCAACAGTACCGCGGAACGGGACATCGGGCCAGTCGGTTATTGTGCATGCCTCAAGTTTACCCTCACTCATCATGCCAAGGAGAGTCTGCACGCCGTAGTATAGACCTTTCTCGTCGTTGCCGGCAATCACAACCTCTTTGTCGGTAACCTTCATGAAGTAGCCTTCGGTTTTGGCAGGAATTTGTTTCTTGTACTTGTTTATCTTGCCGTCACCGCGTACTCCAATGGTTACTGTAAAATCGGCTTTCTTTACAACTTCGGGTGAAGCCGTGAGCAGAGCGTCATAAACGTAGCCTGTAAGGCGCTTCTTGTCGGCATTGATTCTCCACTGTGCAGGTGCCTCAATCAGCGTTGCGTTGGTTGTGATGACCTCCTGCGGAACAGGGTTTACAAGGCTCACCTGTGCGGTTGCGCCCAATCCGGCCATGAGCATGAGGCCTAATGTCAGAATTTTCTTGTTCATCATATTATTGTTTAGAAATTATACTTCAGCATTGCGCATATGCGGTGGTTGGTGACTGTGTGCACGTCCTTTATCTTGTAGTTTGCCCCGGCAGTGCCGTAGCCTACTGTTGTGGGGTTGTACTCAATACCAATCTGCATTGCATTGTGTGTGTAGAGAATGCTTGGAGCAACGCGCCACATGTTATCCATGTTCTTCTCACCGCGCATGTAGATGGTTGCCGGGGCGCCTTTCTTGTCTGTGACGAAGTCATCTTCGCCGCCTATGTTCTTGGTATATCCGGCAAAACAGCAGAAAGTGAGGTATCCCTTCTTCAGGGGTTGCTTGTAGGTTACATCCAACCAACCGCTCAGACTGTTTGTTGTGCCGTATTCCTGTTCCCCGTTCTCGTTCACCTTTGTTACGCCGTAACCGCTTATCATGCTAAGGTGGGCTGCGTTCTGTGCATATGTGAAACGGCCCTTTATTCCCCAACGGTCGGCCTTGTACGAGATGAAGGCTGTAGGTGTTATGCTCACAACCGGCGCCTCATTACATTTGTAGGTCTTGTCGACCTTTTTGATTTCCTCTATTGGCACGAATGTATTATTTCCATCGCTGTCAAGGATTGGAGTGCCGTCCTCATTGTATGCAGGTACGTATACAGTATTCTTTTCGGTAGTTGTCATTGTGTAACTCTGACGGGGTTTAATGGTAAGCAGGTCAACGCCTGCGCCAATCTGGAAACCGCCGTTCTTGTACATTGCCTGGAAGTAGAGTTCCGGAACAATGGCGTTGCGGGCATAGTTGAACGACGCACCGTCGGGTCCGTATGATGTATACTGGAACTGATAGAGTGCCGTTGCCGTGAGGGTAACCCCCTTGTTCTTGTAGTCATATCTCAACTGCGGTGTGCGGCTGAACGGTGTGAAGGGGGCACCGGTCTCAAGCGAAAACACATCGGGCATCATGTCGCCCATCATGGGGTGCCATGCCTGTCCCACAAGAACGGAATTGTGTTCCCAATCCATTTTTGCATATGCTTGGCGTATGCGGAGCACCGTGTTGCTTGAACCGAAACCTGCAAAGTCCGATTCAATCTTAGCCGATGTCTTTGCTCCCAGAAACTCGGGGCCGGTGATATTCACTCCCAAGCGGGTGGTAATGCTCAGCAGCATAATGTTGGGCTGTGCATTGATGTCGTTGCCGTTGGCGTCAAGTTTCTCATCCTTTGGCATGTAGTAGAACTGTTCGCTGTTCGATGTCATGCTCTCACGTGTGTCGAAGCATGCATAGTTGCGCACGAAACCATAAAGTTTGAAGTCAAACTTCTTTTGTGCGTTTGCTCCGCAGATGGACATTGCCACAAGCGCAGCCATAAATAGTGCTCTTTTCATATATGTGTGTGTTTGCATTATCCGAAATATCCCGTTTTACCCACTGCTATTATGAGCACATAGCCTAATATCAGCGATATTACTCCAATGGTTATACCTGTTACGAACATCTGCTTTGTCTTTATGAGGCCTGTAGAGTATGCAATGGCATTAGGCGGCGTGCTTATAGGCAATGACATCGCAAATGAAGCGGCCATGGCAATGCCCACGAGCAATGTCCCAATGCCGCCGTATTCGCCCAACGGTCCCTCAATACCCTTGCCAACGGCAACCATAAGGGGTACCATGAGTGCCGTGGCAGCAGAGTTGGAGATGAACTGCGACAATAACCAGCAGATGAGGCCGCCGCTAAGAAGAACAGCAATTGCAGGCCAACTGTCGAATGGAATTGCTTGAACAAGATTATCGGCAAGGCCTGTCTTTGACATTCCTTCGCCCAAGGCAAAACCGCCGGCAACCATCCACAGGCAGGCCCAGTCGATGTCCTTTAGGTCGCTCGACTTTATTATACGGGTTATTGCGAACACCCCAATGGGGAATAGTGCCACAACGTATGAATTTATGCCTGTATACCTCTCGAACATCCACAGCAGGATGGTTATTGCAAGAGTGGCATAGATGACGTATGTGCGCCAGCCTTTCCTTGCACCGCCCAGAATGTGTATGTTCACTTTCTTGGCGGTAAAAGGATAGAATATGCGCAGCAATACCCATGATATAACCAGAATGGCAAGCATGAGCGGTGTCATCACCATCATCCACTCACCGAAATCCACTCCCAGGTCGAGTTCTCCGTTTATATACTGCAGGGCAATTCCGTTAGGAGGGGTACCAATAGGCGTGGCAAGGCCACCGATGTTGGCGCCTATGGGAATGGCAAGCGCAAGTGCCGCCGTGCCTTTCTCCGTAGAGGGTAACTGGCGCAACACGGGAGCCAGGAAAGTGAGCATCATGGCCGCCGTGGCGGTGTTGCTCACAAACATTGAGAATATTGCCGTGACAAGCATGAAACCGAACAGCACCACACTTGGCTTTGAACCGAATGGTTTGAGCATGGCACGTGCCATGCTCACGTCGACACCGCTTTTTGAAGCCACAAGGGCAAGGATGAAACCACCCATGAAGAGCATTACGGTAGGGTTGGCAAAGGTGTACATGATAGTCTTGTAACTCATGAGTTCACTCTTGTCGTAACCGCTTATGAGTGGGGTTATGGCGCTGTCCGAAACAGTGAGCAGCATTATCACAATAATGAGCAGTGATGTTGTCCATGCCGGCACAGCTTCAATAATCCACATGCAGGCAGCCCACACGAATATGGCAATCACGCGTTGCTGGATACCGTTCAACCCCTCAACGCCGAAGACCTCTGTAGGTAGCATTGCAATGATGATTGCAATTAGCGAAATGAGTCCAACTTTAATATAGCGGTTATAACGGCGTACGAAACGCCATATTCTGTTTGCTGTAGTGCGTTGTTCCATGTTGTCTTTAAAATGAAAATTCCCCAATATATCAAAATAGATTATAACAGGTGCTAATTTAGTCCAAACTATCCAAACAATCAAAAAAAGTGCCCTTATTTTGTGCAAACAGGCAACATTAATGTACTCTTTTTTTGTTATTCAATGCAGATATGTTTTCATTGACAAGCAAACCTTGGAGTTATGGCAACAATAAATTTGACAAAAGGGCAGTTCGTAAAGAGGATTGCCGATTATGAGAAGAGCAAGGAGAAGATTGATTTCCTTGGAGACAAACCGGCGATTATAGATTTCTATGCAGCCTGGTGCGGTCCGTGCAGGATGTTTTCTCCCGTGTTTGAAGAGGTCTCGGACGAGTACTTGGGAAAGGTCGACTTTTATAAGGTCAATGTTGAAGAAGAGGAGGAACTTGCAGCGCTTTTCAATGTGCGTTCCATTCCCACCATCGTATTCATTCCCATGAACGGGAACTACAGGATTGTGCAGGGTGCAATAGGGAAACCGCAACTGAAACAAGCGGTCGATGAGATATTATTGTAGCATATAAAAGGAGCGGCATGCCGCTCCTTTTATGGCTATATTCTTTATTATGTTTGTGTATTGTCTTTTGTGTAAATATTATGCCCTCTTCAGTTCGCCGTCCTTGAGCACAACCTTGTAACTTTTGCCTTTCTTTGTGCTAAAGGAGAGTGTTTCGTTGCCGTAGCGCAGGTTGCAGCGTTCGCCGCTTTTTGAGGTGATTACAGCCTCTTGCAGTTTGCCATCCTTCCATGTAATGTCAACGTTGAAGCCACCCTTTGCGCAAATG
Source organism: Bacteroidaceae bacterium (assembly GCA_017408685.1). Lineage (GTDB taxonomy): Bacteria > Bacteroidota > Bacteroidia > Bacteroidales > Bacteroidaceae > HGM04593. The sequence continues at coordinate 73,201 of JAFQUE010000009.1, forward strand.
CCCTTGATGGTGCCCTCTTCCCATGCGTCGGGCAGTGCCGGCAGCAGGTGAATGAATCCCATGTGGCTCTGCATGAGCATTTCGGTAATTCCGGCTGTTCCACCGAAGTTACCGTCAATCTGGAATGGTGCATGTGTGTCCCAAAGGTTGTCGAGTGTGCCGTTTTTCAACAGGTTGCCGAAGAGGGTATATGCGTGGTTGCCATCGTGCAGGCGTGCCCATTGGTTCAGTTTCCAGCCCATGCTCCAGCCTGTGGCGCCGTCGCCACGGTGAACAAGTACAACCTTTGAAGCCTCGGCAAGTTCCGGTGTCGTTACCGGTGAAATGGTGTGGCCGGGGTGTAAACCGAAGAGGTGGTTTACATGGCGGTGCTGGTCGTTGGGGTCATCGATGTCTTTGCTCCACTCCATGAGTTGGCCGTAGCGCCCGATTTCGTATGGCGCAAGTTTCGCAAGCACATTTTTCCACTCCTTGCGCAGTTTGCCGTCCACGCCGAGTTCCTCGCCGGCAGCAATTGCGTCGAGCAGAATCTCGCGTACTACACCATGTACGAATGTGGCACCTTGGTCAATGGGACCATGCTCGGGCGATGTTGAAGGTGCAGCGGTGTATGTGCCGTCAGGCTTTTTCCAAAGGTAGTCGACTGCAAAGATTGCACTGCTCTTTATGATGTCGTAGCCAATCTCCTTCAAGAACTTGCGGTCGCGGGTGTAGTCGTAGTAGTCCCACACATGTGTGGCGAGCCATGGTCCTGCCATGGGGTTGAAATTCCATGACATGTCTTGGCTTATGAGCGGTGCCGTAAAACCGAATATGTTGCCCGAAATGCTTGCTGTCCAACCTCTTGCGCCAAAATATGATTTTGCTGTTACGGCACCCGGCTTTATGAGTGTGCGTATGAAATCGACCAATGGGAGTACACATTCATTGAGGTTGGTGGCGCATGCAGGCCAGTAGTTCATCTGCAGGTTTATGTTGTTATGGTAGTCTACGCGCCAAGGGCCGTCCACGTTGTTGTGCCACATACCCTGCAGGTTGGCGGGCAGGTTGCCCGGGCGTGAACTTGCAATGAGCAGGTAACGTCCGAACTGGAAGTAGAGACGCTCAAGTCCATAGTCGGGCTTGCCCGTGCGGTAACTCTTCAAACGCTTTGGGGTAGGGAGGCTTGCAACTCCGGGATATTCCAGTGTCATTGGCGCGTTAGGGTTGATATCCAACTGCACGCGGTTAAAGAGTGCCGAGTAATCGGCATAGTGCTCCTTGAAGAGTTCGTCGTATCCCTTTTCAACGGCATTTTTCATCCACCGGGCGGTTGTTTCGTCGGGGTTTACGCCAACATATGCCTTGGGGTTGCTGAAATCAGGGTCGAAATTGATTTTATAATCAGTGTCGGCGGTGACGTAGAAGCATACCTCGTCGGCGCCGCTTATGTAGATTTTGCCATCCTTCATCTCCTGCTTGCCGCTTTTTGCAACAGCCTTAATGCGCAGGGTATATTGCATGCTGTTGTTGTCGAGCCTTGCTTTCCACACGATTCCATTGTTGCCGTCGCTCTCCAATGAACCCTCCGAAACCGGGTTGGGGGCATAACTGAGTATGAGATTCTGCATTCCGGGTCTGTTTGAACTGTACTTCATTACCAGTGTGTTTGCGGGGTATGAGACAAAAGATTTCCGCTCAAAATCAACACCGTCCTTGGTATATTGCACCACCGCAAGCGCCGAGTCGAGCGATAGAATGCGTTTGTAATCGCCAAGGCCTACCATGCTGTGCCCTGTTTCAATGTAAATCTCGCCCATAGTCGTGAAATTGCCGAAACGGAAAGGCTTCTCGCCGTAATACTCATACGAGGCCGTGCTGTTGAAGTTCTCGCGTGTGAGTTTTGCTGCCTTCTCGTCGTCGCCGTCAAGGAATGCCTGGCGTATGTCATCGAGCAGGTGTGCCGACTCCTTGTTCACATTCCAGTAATATTCCGCACCTTTTTCGGTGTTTGGGCCACCGCGCCAAAGTGTCTTCTCGTTCAGGGTAATGCGCTCAGCCTCAAGCGAACCCATGATGTTGGCGCCAATGCTGCCGTTGCCAATAGGCAATGACTGCGACTCCCACTCCTGGTCGGGGTTGTATGCTCCTTCTCCGGCCCATTCGGGTTTGTCGCGCCCCGCCCAAAGGTCGGGGCGTCCGCCGTACCATACACTGCGTCCCTTTAGGGTAGTGGGCTGGTCGAACCATACCGAGAGGCCGTGGATGTAGTCACTCTGCGCCTGAATGCCAAGCGCACAAAACAATAGTGCGATAAGCGTGTTTCTCCTTTTCATATCATTTGTTTTTGTTTTCTTCGTTATTTATGTGCTGGATGAGCCTTGCAACATGCTGCCTGAAACTCTGGTTGTAATCACGTTCAAGTCCAGCTTCTTCTGTGAGTCGGCGTATCGTGCCCTCCACATCGTCCACACGTTTCAGGTTGCCGCTGCCGTCATTGGCAATACTGTATATTTCAATATCCTTGCTGCCGAGTTCAATGAAATACCCTCCTGCAATTGCTGTCCTCTTTACTGTTGCCATGACTTTTATACAAAGAACATTATCACAAGTTGTATTATCACTACTCTCAGGAACATGCATACCGGGTACACCGTTGCATATGCCACCGACGGGTTGTCTCCTTCAATAGTGTCGTTCGCATAGTTCAGTGCCATTGGATTTGCCATGGAACCGCAGAGCATTCCGGTTACAGAACCGAAGTCAAGTTTCATTTTTCTCATTGAGAATATTCCCACCAATACAACCGGCACGAATGTTATGAGCACTCCCAGCACCAGCCACAGGATACCTTCGGGGCGCATTATGGTCTCAAAGAAGTGCTTGCCGGCGTCCAGTCCCAGACATGCAAGGTATAGGTTCAGTCCAAGTGCGCGCAACATCATGTTGGCACTCTGCGTGGTGTAGGTGACCATGTGCAGGCGTGGGCCGAATGTGCCTATGAGTATTCCCACAATTATGGGACCACCGGCAAGACCAAGTTTCACAGGCAACGAAATGCCGGGAATGGAGAGCGGAATTGAACCTACAATCAATCCTAAAATCATACCTATGAATACCGATACAAGGTTAGGCTCGTTCAGGCTCTGCACTGCATTGCCAAGAATGCTTTCAACGCGTTTTATATCGGCAGCCTCTCCCACAACCGTAATGCGGTCGCCCATCTGCAGCACCAGGTCGGGGGTTGCCAGCAGCTGTACTCCCGAACGGTAGACACGGCTAATGTTTATACCGTAGTTGTTTCTCAATTTAAGCGACGAGAGTTTCTTGCCGTTTATCTCGGGGCGGGTCACGAGAATGCGCTGCGAAATGAGTTCGCTGTCAATCTTGTTCCAGTCAATCTCGCTGCTGTTCCAGTCTTTCTGTTCCTTCTCACCGAATACAAGCCCAAGCGCCTCGGCCTCATCGGGTTTGGTGATTACGAGCAATATATCGTTCTCATGCAGAATCCTGTCCGACATGGGGATGAGCACATGCCCGTTGTGCCACATGCGCGAGATTACAAAATGATTGTGGCTTGTTGCCGCCACCTCTTTTATACTTTTTCCGAAAATGCCGGGGTTGGTTACGCGGTAACTGGCTATGAACACATTCTTGCGGTGCTTGCTGTCGGGCCGGGGCATGTCCTTGTCGCGTACAAAGAACCTGCGCATGACAACTATCGCCAATATTACACCCACAACACCAAGCGGGTAGGTTAGCGCGCAACCCAAAGCGGCTCCGCTGCCGTCAATGCCCATCTGTTCCAGTGTCTGTTGTGCAGCCGCAAGAGCGGGGGTGTTTGTTGTCGCTCCGCAGAGTATTCCCGACATCTCGGGCATTGGTACCCCGCAGCAGTAACTCAACACAATGGCGGCAATGGTGCCTGTGAGAAGCACTCCCACAGCGGGGCCGATTAGCCGCGCTCCTTCGGTGCGCATTGAACTGAAGAAACCCGGGCCCACCTGCAGTCCCAGGGCATATACAAAGAGCACAAGTCCGAATGTTTCGGCATAGAAGAGCATTTGCCCGTCAATGCTTAATCCAAAGTGTCCGGCGATAATTCCAATGAAGAACACGAAGGTTATACCAAGCGATATGCCGAACACGCGCACACGTCCCAACATCAGACCTATGGCCGAGATGAGCGACAGCACCACGATTGCCTGCAATGCCGAGTGTTCTATGAATAGCGATTCAAAGAAGTTCATCTTAAAACTGAAAACTGTAATTATTCCACTCCCATCTCCTTGAGCAGGTAACCTGCTCCGCCAATACGGTCCATAACAAAGAGTACATAGCGTATGTCTACCGAGATGTTGCGGCATATTGCAGGGTCAAACTCAATGTCGCTCATGGTTGAACGCCAGGTGCGGTCAAAGTTAATGCCAATGAGTTCACCTTTGCCGTTGAGTACCGGAGATCCGGAATTGCCGCCTGTTGTGTGGTTCGAAGCAAGGAAACACACCGGAACGCTCTTTCTGCCGTTCACCTCCACAGCCCAGCGGCCGTAGTCCTTGTTCTTGTATATGTCGCGCAATGACTGCGGAATGTCATAATCATAAATCTCGGGGTTGTCCTTCGCTATAATGCCGTCGAGGGTGGTGAGGTGAGTATGGTACTCGCCGTCGGCATTCTCATAACCCGTTACTGTGCCGTATGCCACACGCAGGGTGAAGTTGGCGTCGGGGTAAAATGCACGCTCCCCGTCCCACTCGCGCAGGGCCTGCATGTATGTGCGGTACCACTTCTCTATGGCAGGCACGTTGCTCAGGTTGCGGTAGGCATATTTTCGGTTCTGTGCAAGTGCGTCGGCAAACCACCCTGCGAACTGCACCATTGGGTCGGCCGTGTACTTCTCGCGTGTGAGCGGGTACTCGGTGAGAATACGTGTGTTGGCAAACATGTAGTCTACGAATGCCTCGGGGGTGCCGTTTTTCTCAATTGCAGCAGCAAGCGGGGCGGGGACATTCTCCTTTGGCATGCGTGCGATATATTCGCTTAGCATGCGGCGCGAGATAGCATGGTCAATCTCCTTCCTGTAGTCGTTCAGGTAGGTCCTGCGTGCCTCGGCCTGTTTGTCGGCTGTGAGTTTGTCACCTCTTGCGTCAAATATGTGGAACCAGTATGCGTAGTTGAAGAACTCCATGCCAAGGATTGTCTCGTTGAATAGTTCGCGTGCAAAATAGTGCGGAATAACTTTCTTGTATGCCGCATGCATTGAGTCGAGCAGGTGTGTGTATTGTGGTTTGTCGGCAGCCCATGCAGCAAAAGCCTTTTCATACTCCTTCTTCTTCTCTATTGTGCCCAACTTGCCAAGTCCAAGGCTCTCACCCTGCCACTTTTTCCATGCATTTGCAATGTTGGCATGCTTTGCTGCATATGCAATGCGTGTGGCAACATCCTTTGATTGCGCTTCGCTTATTATGTCCAAACGTATGGTACGTAAGGCAATCTTCATGGGGTTCGAAACGTTGGCAACATACTCTACTGCGTCGGCTGTCACATACTCCTGTGTGTTGCCGGGGAAACCGTAAATCATGGTGAAGTCGCCCTCTTTGACACCCTTTACCGATACCTTGAAATGGCGTGCAGGACGGTAGGGTACGTTGTTTTCGGAGTATTCAGCCGGTTCGTTCTGTGCGGTCGCGTATACACGGAAGATTGAGAAGTCGCCGGTGTGGCGAGGCCATACCCAGTTGTCGGTATCGCCGCCGAACTTGCCAATAGATGATGGCGGCGCGCCCACAAGGCGCACATCGCGGAAAGTGCGGTAGACATAAAGCACCTTCTGGTTACCATAGTATATGGGCTCGATATTCGCTTTGTCGGCATTGTGCCTCTTCTTTGCCTCTTCTATGATTGTCGCCTCGCTTTCGCCTGCAGCAATGCGTGCTGTTACATCCTCCATTTTTACGAGTTGGGTCACGGTAAGTCCGGGAACAGGAAGTTCCTCACTCTTTGACATTGCCCAGTAACCGTCGGTAAGGTAGTCATGCTCAACCGATGATAGTTTCTGTATTGAACTGTAACCGCAGTGATGGTTGGTGATTAGCAGTCCCTCGGGCGAAATGAACTCGCCCGTGCAGCCGCCACCGAACTGCACCACAGCGTCCTTAAGCGACGCCTTGGTGTCGGAATATATGTCATCGGCTTTCAATTTGAAACCCATTTTGCGCATTGTCTTTATGCGCCCTTTTATACTGTTTGGCAGCCACATGCCCTCATCGGCTGTGGCGCCCAGGAATGTTATGCACGCAAGCGCGCAACAGAGGAATTTCTTTATCATAACTGTCTTTCTTTTATTTTCAATATATTTTGCGAATATACACAAATTGGGCGAATTGTAGGTATAAAAAACAGACAATCACCGGTCGGGTGCCGATAATTGTCTGTAATATCGTGTACTTGCTTTGTCTTACTTTACCGCTTTACCTTTCAATACCACCCGTTCAATGACCGGTGTCTGGTGAGCGTATGGCATGAAAGCCAACGACGGCAAAGGCTTTGTGATGTAAAAATTCGCCATTTTACCGCGGGTTATAGAACCGAACTCCTTGCTCTCGCCCATGGCATGGGCGCTGTTGAGTGTGGCGGCATTAAGTGCCTCGGCCGGTGTCATCTTCATCTTTATGCTTGCAAGCGAGACAACAAATCTCATGTTGCCCGATGGGGCTGTGCCGGGGTTGTAGTCCGAGGCGAGCGCTACGGCCAGTCCGGCGTCAATCATCTTGCGTGCCGGCGGGTATGTAATGCCAAGGAAGAATGCGCAACCGGGGAGCATGGTGGGCATTGTGTCGCTGCCGCGCAGTACCTCAATCTGCTCGTCACCCATTGATTCAAGATGGTCCACCGACAGTGCGCCATGCTCAACGCCAACCTCTACACCGCCGGAAACGGCAAGTTCATTGGCATGGATTTTTGCGCGGAGGCCGTATTTTGCACCTGTTTCAATGATTTTTGCTGCCTCTTCGGGTGTGAAGAATCCGCGGTCGCAGAAAACATCAACATAGTCGGCAAGACCTTCCTTTGCAACAGCAGGAATCATGTCGTTGCATACATGCTCCACATATTCTCTCTGTCTGCCTTTGTAGGCGCGCCCCACTGCATGCGCACCAAGGAACGTTGCGCGCACCTCGAGCGGGGCATTCTCCTTTATGCGGCGTATTACGCGCAGAATCTTCAGCTCATCCTCGAGCGTGAGTCCGTACCCCGACTTTATCTCCACAAGCCCGGTGCCCATTGCAACAATCTCGTCAATGCGCTCCATTGCCTGTCTGTAGAGTTCATCCTCTGTGGTGTCATGCAGGCGGTCGGCAGAGTTAAGGATACCGCCGCCACGCTTGGCAATCTCCTCGTATGAGAGACCGTTGATTTTGTCAAGGAACTCTTGCTCGCGGCTGCCGGCATATACAATGTGTGTGTGCGAGTCGCAGAACGAGGGGAACAACCAGCCGCCCTGTGCGTCAATGACTCTGCAATCCTCTTCGGCGGGCAGGGTGTCCATTGTACCGTAATCCTTTATGCGCGCGCCGTCGGTAAGCAGCCATGCATTATCGAGCATGGCTATTTCACCCATCTCCTTGCCGCTGACGCGAGTGCGCCCGCTTTCGTCAATGCCGACGATGGTGCCGATATTCTTAACGAGCAAGTTCATATTCGTTGAGGAACTTTACCGATGACGCAATATGCGGGAACATCACTGTGTCGTTGTCAACGAACGGAACCACCTTGCGGTATGCCTCAAAGATGTTCTCGATTGTGTTTGATGAGCGCATTGGACGGCGGAATTCAAGTGCTTGCGCTGCGTTCATCAATTCAATGGCAAGCACGCGTTCGGTGTTCTGCACCACTTTCCACAGTTTTGTAGCGGCGTTTGAACCCATACTCACATGGTCTTCCTGTCCCTGTGACGAGGGAATGGAGTCGCACGACGCGGGCCAGCAGAGGCCTTTCGACTGGCTCACGATGGAGGCTGCCGTGTACTGCGGAATCATGAAACCGCTGTTCAGTCCGGGGTTGGCAACAAGGAAGTGAGGCAGGTTGCGGGCACCTGATATAATCTTGTATATGCGGCGCTCCGAGATATTCCCGAGTTCGGCCACTGCAATGGCAAGAAAGTCCATGGCAAGCGCAATGGGCTGTCCGTGGAAGTTGCCGGCAGAGATTACCTCGTCGGTGTCAGGGAACACCGTAGGGTTGTCGGTTGCCGAGTTTATTTCTGTCTCGAGCACGCTCCATACGTATGCAATCGTGTCTTTTGAAGCACCATGTACCTGCGGAATGCAACGGAAAGAGTATGGGTCCTGGACATGCTTCTTGGGCTGTTTGATAATTTCGCTGCCATCAAGGATTGCGCGCATGTTTCTTGCCGTCTCAATCTGCCCGGCATGCGGGCGTATGGCATGTACGTTATGCTCGAACGGTTCAATGCGTCCGTCAAAAGCGTCAAGCGACATAGCGCCAATGTGGTCGGCCCAGTGGCTCAGGCGCTTTGCATTGATGAGTGAATAGACACCGTATGCTTGCATGAACTGTGTGCCGTTCAGCAGCGCAAGACCCTCCTTTGAACACAATGTAATAGGTTCCCAACCCATTCTGGTCATAAGTTCTTCACCGCTGATTATGTTGCCGTCGGCCTCAACCTCGCCAAGACCCAGCAACGGCAGGCACATGTGGGCAAGCGGGGAGAGGTCACCGCTTGCGCCAAGTGACCCTTGTTCGTATACCACCGGGATTATGTTGTTGTTGAACATGTCGACAAGGCGTTGTACGGTAATGAGTTGTACTCCGGAATGGCCGTATGAGAGCGACTGCACCTTCAGCAGCAGCATAAGACGTGCAATCTCCTTGGGCACGCGCGCTCCGGTACCGCATGCATGCGACATCATAAGGTTCTTCTGTAACTGCGACAGGTTCTCCTTGTCAACCGAAATGTTGCACAGCGAGCCGAACCCGGTTGTTACGCCGTAGATAGGGCGCCCGGCGTTCTCCATCTTCTTGTCAAGATACTCGCGGCAATGATTTATGCGGTTTACCGCCTCGTCGCTCAGGGCTATCGAGTAACCTTTGGCCAGGATTTCTTCCACTCGGCCAATGGTAAGGTGTTCTGAATTTATGTAATGTATCATGGTTATTTATCTGTTCTCGTTAAAGACTTTTTCAATCAACTTCTTGTCGGCAAGGTTAGGCAATGTGACCTTCAGCAGCGGTGTGCGCTCCATCTGGCGCTTGATGGCGAACATTGCGCCCTCGTTGCGTGCCCAACTGCGGCGTGCAATGCCGTTGTTCACATCCCACAGGAGCATTTCCTCGATGTGTCGTGCCGAGTCGTCGCTGCCGTCAATCACCATGCCGAAACCGCCGTTCATGACTTCGCCCCAGCCTACACCGCCGCCGTTGTGGATTGATACCCATGTGGCGCCACGGAACGAGTCGCCTATGACGTTGTGCACGGCCATGTCGGCACAGAACTGCGAACCGTCGTATATGTTCGATGTCTCGCGGTAGGGGGAGTCGGTTCCCGAAACGTCGTGGTGGTCGCGGCCGAGCACAACAGGGGCCGAAATCTCGCCCCGTGCAATGGCCTCGTTGAATGCAAGTGCAATGCGTGTACGTCCCTCGGAGTCGGCATAGAGTATGCGTGCCTGTGAACCCACGACAAGTCTGTTCTGCTTCGCCTCGCGAATCCAGTGCAGGTTGTCCTCCAACTGTCCGCGTATTTCTGCAGGGGCCTCGGTGAGCATTTGCTCAAGAACCTCGGCTGCAAGGCGGTCTGTGGTTTCAAGGTCTTTCTCGTTACCCGATGTACATACCCAACGGAAGGGGCCGAAACCATAGTCAAAGAACATAGGTCCCATTATATCCTGTACATACGACGGATAGCGGAACTTGCCGTCAGTGCCAAGTATGTCGGCTCCTGCGCGTGATGATTCGAGCAGGAAGGCGTTGCCATAATCAAAGAAGTACATACCGCGTGCCGTGAGCCTGTTTATTGCTGCCACGTGGCGGCGCAGTGATTCCTGCACGCACTCGCGGAAGCGCTCCGGTTCTTCGGCCATCATGCTGTTGCTCTCCTCATAGCTGTAGCCCACAGGGTAATAGCCGCCCGCCCAAGGGTTATGCAGCGATGTCTGGTCGCTGCCCAGGTCTACATTCATCTCCTCGTCGGCAAGACGCTCCCAAAGGTCTACCACGTTGCCAACGTATGCGAACGATACGACTTCTTTCTTTTCAACGGCCTCCTTAATACGTGGGATAAGTTCGTCGAGCGAAGAGTGCAGTTCATCCACCCAACCCTGCCTGTAACGTTTCTCGGCAGCGGCGATGTTGATTTCGGCCGTCACACTTACAACGCCCGAAATATTTCCGGCTTTTGGCTGTGCACCCGACATTCCGCCCAATCCGGCTGTAACGAACAGCATGCCTTTGAGGTCATTCTGCCCGGGCTTCATGCGTTTGCGTGCCGCATTCATCACGGTAATCGTGGTGCCGTGCACAATGCCCTGCGGCCCTATGTACATGTATGAACCGGCTGTCATCTGTCCATACTGCGAAACGCCCATTGCATTGAAACGTTCCCAATCGTCTTGAGAAGAGTGGTTGGGTATTACCATGCCGTTGGTGACAATAACCCGGGGAGCGTCCTTGTGCGAGGGGAAAAGCCCCAGCGGGTGCCCCGAATACATCACAAGTGTCTGCTCGTCGGTCATTTCGGCAAGATATTTCATTGCCAGGCGATACTGCGCCCAGTTCTGGAATACTGCACCGTTGCCGCCGTAAGTGATGAGTTCATGGGGGTGCTGTGCTACTGCCTTGTCAAGGTTGTTCTGTATCATGAGCATTATTGCCGCTGCCTGGCGTGAACGTGCCGGGTATTCATCGATTGAGCGTGCATACATCTCATAATCGGGGCGCAGACGGTACATGTAAATGCGCCCGTATTGCTTCAACTCCTCAAGGAACTCCGGTGCCAGTTCGGCATGGTGTTTCTCGGGGAAGTAGCGCAACGCATTGGCAAGAGCCAGTTTCTTCTCCTCATCGGTGAGTATGTCCTTGCGCTTGGGCGCATGGTTCGCTGTTGTGTCGTAAATCTTCTTTGCCGGCAACACGTCGGGAATGCCTGCAAGAATATCCTTCTGAAAGTCGGTCATTGTATGTAGTTTTTTAGATTTCAATATCGAGGTTCTGGGCGGCTTTGATTAATTCTTCATTGCGTTTCCGGAAATCGGCACTATTCGTGAATGCGTTTATGTATCCCAATACGCTGTAATCGGCGTCGCTGTAACTGGTACCATATTCCATGTACACAGTCCTGGCATACAGTTTCTGGGCTTTTGTCATGTTGCCGTCTATTAGCGCCACTCCCACCATGGCTGCACCAAGTGCGTCCATCTCCTCTCTGCTGTATGGTGTGGGAATATCGTTTATCCTGAAAGAAGTTTCCTTGAAATTATACCTTACCTTTATTCTCCTTATTTCCGATATAATCTCATCCCTCTTCATGCCCCGTCTTGTCATATGGTTGATAATGGCCAGAAGTCTTGGTTTGGACATCTCTCCATGCAATCGGGAAATTATTACAAGGTTCGTAAGGAATATCTGGTTCTCGGTCAGGCTCTCCTTCTCTTTCTTGCTTTTATGGTTCTTGTAAAAGATATAACCAACTGCAGCAATGACTAAAATAATAATCAAGTCCATAGTTTTAAGAAGTTGTTTTAGAAACTGAAAAAATAGTTTCTTATAGAATTCTATATTTTGTTGTTGACTATTTGCAGAATCTCGTTTTCGGCCTGCTGGGCAAGTGCCTGAATCTCCTCGGCTTCCTTTACAAGATGTTCGGCAACTTCGCGGTTCTTAAGGCCGGCTGCATTTATTTTTACATTCAGGCATGCACCCATCACTGCCGAACGTGCCGCCAATGCGCCTACACCGGCGTCCGATACGGAGTTGGGGTTGCCCTCCTCGGCCATTGCGCGTACAACAGCAAATGCCTTGTATGCCGCTTTCATGGTGCGCAAAGGGACTTCAGTTGCGTAGAGTGTTGCAACCTGCATTGCCTGGGCACGTGCAGCTTTTTCCTCGGGGGTGTTCTTGGGCATGGCGAATACATCCATTATCTTATTGAAAGCAGCGGTGTCCTCGTCGACAAGAGCAAGCAGTTCGTTCATAACGCTCATGCCCTCCTCGGCCCGGTCGGAGAAGAACTCCCAGCGCTCGTCCCAACCGGCTTTGTGCGATGACAGGTTAGCAACCATAGTGCCCAATGCTGCGGCAAGAGCGCCCATGTATGCCGATATTGAACCTCCTCCCGGTGCGGGCGATTCGCTTGCTGTCTCCTCGGCAAAGGCGGCACAGGTCATGTCAACAAGCCTCTTCACCCCTTTCCTCTCCTCGGCTTCAAGCATGTATTCTATGACCTTTTCCTCGGGTTTGAACTCCTTGAGTGTTGAGAGTCCCATGCTCTCTATTGCAATGCGCACAAGTTCCCTTTCGGGTACACCGGTAGAACGGCTCTGCTTGTGCAGGAAGTGACGGCCTGCGTCAACAAGCACCTTCTTTGGTACAAGACCGACAATCTCGGTGCCGGTTACGCGCACACCGCGTGCGTCGGCAGCGCGGCACACCTCGTCAAATGCAGTGTGGAGTGGGGTTACAGATAGGTTGGTAAGGTTCATTGAAACCTGTGCAATACCATACTCGTCAATGAACCAGCCAATAGCCTTGCATGCTTTCAGAGTGCCGGGTTTCATTACCGGTTCTCCGTTCTCGTCCTTGATGATTTTGCCTACTATAGGGTTCCCCTCGCGCATGGGACGGCCCTTCTCACGCACATCGAACGCAATGGCGTTGGCGCGGCGTGTAGATGTTGTGTTCAGGTTATAGTTCACTGCAACAAGGAAATCGCGTGCGCCAACGGCTGTCGCTCCCGTGCGGGCAATGCTCTCGTCAAAGGCGCGGGCACCAAAGTCGGGCTGCTCGTCGGTGTTTGTCATTCTCTCGGGCAACGCCTCATATTCTCCCTTGCGGCACACGGCAAGGTTGCGGCGCTCGGGCTTGAAGGCTGCAGCCTCGTAGCAGTATGTAGGTACACCAAGTTCTTCGGCAATACGTTTGGCCAGTGAACGTGCGAGTTCGGCGCACTCTTCCATGGTAATGCCGGAAACAGGAATGAGCGGGCACACATCGCATGCTCCCATGCGTGGGTGTGCTCCCTTGTGCAGGCGCATGTCAATGAGTTCTGTCGCGCGCTTTATTGACACAACGGCTGCATTCATTACCGCCTCGGGTTCTCCCACAAATGTCACCACGGTGCGGTTTGTGGCCTCTCCCGGGTCAACGTCGAGCAGTTTTACACCCTTTATGCTTTCAATGGCATCGGTTATCTGTTTTATGACCTCCATGTTGCGGCCCTCTGAAAAGTTGGGCACGCACTCGATGATTCTCTTTTGCATATTATTTATATACCTTATTGATATTGTCTACTTTCTCACAAATGTAGGTATATTTTTTGTAAAAAAGGAATATGTGTAATTTTTTTATATTTATATGCAAAAAGCGGGTGCGCAAACGCGCACCCGCTCATGTTGTCAAGTAAAGTTTATTTTTACTTTACAAGTACCTTCTTGCCGTCAATGATGTAGATACCGCCGTTGGTTACCTTCTCAAGCTTGCGGCCATTGAGGTCGTAGATGCTTTCGATAGCCTCGCCGTTGATAACTACGTTCTCAACGCCTGTAGCCTGTGTACCATAGAATGTCGGGAGTACCATGCCTTCTGAAACAGATTCTGTAACCTTGAATACACCTGCAACAGTGTCATATACAAGGGTCAATCCCTCACTTACGATAGTTGCTGTGCTGTTCTCGTCATCGGCAACAGTGATTGTCCAACTGCTCATTGGAGTGTATGCACCATTTGAACTGAGTTTTGGACCGGAAGTGCCATACATTGAAGAGGTGTAGATATAGTTGCCGTTTACATCCTTAATGTAGTATGTTCCTGCCTCGGCAGCCTCTTCCAAGGTAATAGCATAGTATGCTGCCTCGGTCAAATCGTTGCCATCTATTGTTGTCTCAACACCTGGCAGGACACCATTTGCAAGAGGTGCTGCCACGTGGCCGTTTGCCGCGAGGAAGTAGTTGCCGCTCTTAACTGCAACTGCCCTGTGGTATGTAACAGCCTCAGAGATGATGTACTCAGCCGAAGTTGATGCACTCACGTATGTCTTGTCGCCGTATGTGAGCTCAACGATAACCTTGAGAGTACAGCTGTTCTCGATAGTGATTTCACAATCGGTCTCCTCATCCTCAACAGTAGGCTCATTGCCGTTGGTTGTGTAGTAGTATGTAACGTTTGTCACACCCTCGATGTCTGCTGTTGCAGAGTGTACATTTACAGTCTGTGCACCAACATATACACCGCTTGCGAGGTCGATTACCGGAGCCTCGAGCTTGTTCTCGGCAGGATATACCTTAATATATGTGATGTACATTACACTTGAGTAGTTGCCGCCGTTAGAACCGATAACGAGTTCGTAAACATTGCCGGCAGCCTGGTTTTCGGCTGCAATCTCGAATGTAGATGTTGCGGCA
>JAFQUE010000010.1 GCA_017408685.1 Bacteroidaceae bacterium
AACCGTTCAGACAGCGGAACAGGATAAAAGCTGTTTGAGCGGTGCATATCAGCGTTGCTGTTATTGCGTGGAAAGCGAGTTCTTTTATCCCCGATGGCTGAACGAAAAGTTGTTTGCGAAAAGCAACTGCCGGCCGAATGCTCGCCATGGCGGCATGAGCAGAAGGCTGTTGCGACTGTTTTTGCAGTGCCGGGCCTTTTCGTTCTTTTGGGCCCAAAAGAACATGATAGAACGACAACAAGAAGAATAAACGACAACAGATTAAGGGTAAAACAAACCAAGGAATAACAATTTTATTTAGTTGAGTTATTTCGTCCACACGAAATTTCTACTGAGCCAAGGTAACTTATAAAAATTCGTGCAGCAAGTCAGTACGCTGCACGAATTTTTTATTTGTAGCATTTTGTACTTGTCTTATTTTTATTACTTTAGCAGAATGATACTCAATAACACCATGCAAAGAATACTAGTTACCGGTGCCAGCGGGTTTGTAGGCAGCCGTTTTGTGGAGCGTTGGAGGAATGAGTTTGAGATTCTTGCTCCTTCGCATGCTGAATTTGATGTAACCGACGCGCAGGCGGTGGAGCGTTATGTCACCCGGCATGCGCCGCAAGTGATTGTTCATATGGCGGCATTGTCAAATACATGGTATTGCGAGCAGCACCCCGAAGAGAGTTATCGTGTCAATGTTGAAGGTGTGTGCAACCTCGCGGTTGCGGCTGCACGCAATGGCGTGAAGTTTGTCTTTTTCTCAAGCGACCAGGTTTATAACGGCAACTGCGAGAGCGGGCCGCTAAGCGAGGATGTGGCAGTTGCGCCCGAGAATGTATATGGCAGGCATAAATTTGAGGCAGAGCAACGTGCTCTTGAACTGTGTCCCACGGCAGTTGCCCTGCGTGCAACGTGGATGTATGACAGCGAGCGCGCTGGCATGCCTGTACATGCGAACTTTGTGCTGAATATTGCAAAGACTATAAAGGAGCGTACTCCTCTTGTATTGCCTGTGCGCGAGTACCGCGGAATCACTTGGGTGCGTGATGTTGTGGAGTTTCTTCCTGCGACTTTTGCTTTGTCGGGCGGGGTATATAACTATGGTGCGGAGTGTTCCATGGATACATACGAGACAGCTTGCTGCTATTGCGAAATGCTGGTGGGTCTGCAGGCGGGACCTCTGCTGCAACCCGATTACGAGCGCTATCCCAATCATGAGCGCAATCTCTCGATGTCCGGTGACAAAATTTTCCGTGCCTCTGGCGGCAGAATCTGTTTCGGCAGCACCATGGACGGGCTCAGGATTTTTGCAGAGATGAATCCGTGATTCTTTACCAGAACTTGTTGTACTTCTCGCTGTACTCGAATCCTGCTTGCAGCAGTTTTGCTTCCAGTTCCTTACGGTCAACGCCAAGGTTATCGCACAGTTCGTCGAGCGACCGGTATCGGTCGCGCAAGTACATATTCACAGCGCTCATAAGCATGAATGGGTCGTTTGGGAGTTCCATTTTCCTTTTATTTCAGCAGTTCTTCAAGAAATCCTTCGGCTCCTCCGCCAAGTTGTTCCTTTATGGTATTGACGCTTTTGAATGTCTGTTGCAGAACGTCTTTTGTCACAATTCCGGCCATTCGTCCTTTCAAAGTTCCAATCTCGCGGTTCTCTTCGGCCGTGAACTCATGCCTCTTCAACTCCTTGTCTACCTTTGCGCATTTCTTTATGAACCTGTCCCAATCGGTCATGGTGTACGAATCGCCGTTCTTCTCAACCTGGTTTACCAATGATTCCAAACTGTTTATCGCCATTCTGCGCGAACTGCACGATGTGGCACATATTGTTCCAATGAACAGAATGCATATAAATAAAATCTTTTTCATGGTTTCTTGAATTTATACCTGTAAATATCTTCTCTTTTATGCGAAGATAGTAAAAAGTTTCGAGCAAAAACATCTCAGGTTCATTGTTTTTGTAAGTTGGTAATAAGATATGGCTTTGCAGTCAATCGGTTAATCAATTATTAACAACTTAAACGTTATTACCATGAAGAATCATTCTAATCGGCCTTATGCAGTTTGTGCCGGCTGCAAGACAATTAACTATGCTGCCATGTCCGCTCGTGAAAGGGCGACCGGTGTAAAGAGCGGAACTCTCGGTTATGTCATGCGGCGGACAATACGGCAGTTTGACGTTGTGGGCAGGGCACGGATGAAGGAAATTTATCTCTCCACACTCAAGAGTTTCCTCGCTTTCCGTAACGGCAATGATGTATATCTTGATGACATCAATGCCGATATGATAATGCAGTACGAGAAATATCTTCACACAAGCCGTGGCGTAAACCGCAATACAAGTTCTTTCTATATGCGCGTACTGCGTGCTGTGTATAACCGTGCAGTAGGGGAGGGGTTGGCAACCGATTGCCGTCCTTTCAAACACGTATATACCGGAGTCGATAAAACCCTAAAACGTGCCTTGCCATTGAGCGTAATAAAAAAGATTCTGCAACTTGACCTCTCGCACCGGCCTAAAGTGGCTTTTGCGCGTGACCTGTTCATGTTCTCGTTCTATACCCGCGGAATGTCGTTTGTCGATATGGCATACCTCAGGAAAAATGACCTTAAAAACGGCGTGCTCACGTACCGTCGTCGCAAGACGGGGCAAGTGCTGCATATCAAATGGGAAAAATGTATGCAGGAATTCATTGCAAAGCATGGATCGGGGACAGGTGGCTATCTTCTGCCAATCATCAAGGCGGGTAATTTTGATGAACGTTCCCAATACCAACGTGCTATTTGCCTGACAAATCTGTACCTTAAGGAAGTAGGGCGAATGGTCGGCTTGTCAGTGCCGCTGACGACTTATGTCGCGCGTCACTCCTGGGCAAACATTGCAAAGTGCAAGAACGTACCCCTGTCCGTGATAAGTGAAGGAATGGGGCATGAAAGCGAAAAGACAACACGCATATACCTTGCCTCGTTTGAGCATTCGGTGGTGGACAAGGCAAACAGTGTTGTCATTAAGGCTCTGTTCGGTTGATTTGCTGTCTTGGTTGTATACTCATATAAACATTAACGGCACGCATATGCGTGCCGTTAATGTTTATTAATAAAGGTGTTTTACTTTACCTCTTCGAACTCGGCGTCCTGGATGTCGTCGTTGTTCTGCTGGTTGTTGCCCTGCTGCTGACTACCGGCATTGTACTGCTGGCCGCCCTGTGCGCCCTGTGCACCCTGAGCACCGCTCTGTGCATACATCTCAGCACTTGCAGCCTGCCATGCATTGTTCAGTTCTGCTGTAGCAGCGTCTATGGCAGCGAGGTCCTGTGCTTTGTGTGCCTCCTCGAGTTTCTGCACTGCGGCCTCGATAGGAGCCTTCTTGTCGGCGGGAATCTTGTCTCCCAACTCGCTCAACTGGTTCTTTGTCTGGAAAACCATTGAGTCGGCCTGGTTCAACTTGTCAATCTTCTCGCGCTCCTTCTTATCGGCGTCGGCATTTGCCTCAGCCTCAGCCTTCATGCGCTCGATTTCCTCCTTGCTGAGGCCCGATGATGCCTCAATGCGTATATCCTGCTCCTTGCCTGTAGCCTTGTCCTTGGCAGTAACCTTGAGTATACCGTTGGCGTCGATATCGAATGTCACCTCAATCTGCGGAATACCGCGGCGTGCAGGAGCAATGCCGGTGAGGTTGAACTGTCCGATAGACTTGTTCTGTGCTGCCATCGGGCGCTCACCCTGGAGAATATGGATTGTAACCTCGGTCTGGTTGTCGGCTGCAGTAGAGAAAATCTGGCTCTTGTTGCATGGGATAGTGGTGTTTGCCTCTATGAGTTTTGTCATTACACCGCCCAATGTCTCAATACCCATTGACAGCGGAGTAACGTCGAGGAGCTGTATGTCGCTCACACCCTCTTCCTGGTTCAGGATTGCACCCTGGATGGCTGCACCCAGTGCAACAACCTCATCGGGGTTTACGCCCTTTGAAGGTGCTTTGCCAAAGAACTCCTCAACAATTCTCTGCACAGCAGGGATACGTGTAGAACCACCCACAAGGATAACCTCGCCAATTTCCGAAGTGCTCAAACCTGCGTCGCTCATTGCCTTCTTGCAAGGTTCGAGACATGCCTGGATAAGGTTGTGTGCAAGTGACTCGAACTTGGCACGTGTCAATGTCTTTACAAGGTGCTTGGGACCTGTCGCGGTTGCAGTGATATAAGGAAGGTTAATCTCGGTCGATGTTGTAGAAGAAAGCTCAATCTTAGCCTTCTCTGCAGCCTCCTTCAGGCGCTGCAATGCCATCGGGTCTGCTTTGAGGTCTGTACCCTCTTCGGCCTTGAACTCCTCAGCCAGCCAGTCGATGATTACCTGGTCAAAGTCGTCGCCGCCGAGGTGTGTGTCACCGTTTGTAGAGAGAACCTCGAATACTCCGTCGCCGAAGTCAAGGATTGAGATATCGAATGTACCGCCACCGAGGTCGAATACGGCAATCTTCATATCCTTGTTTGCCTTGTCGATACCGTATGCAAGTGCCGCCGCAGTAGGCTCGTTGATAATACGCTTTACCTCAAGACCTGCAATGAGTCCGGCCTCCTTTGTTGCCTGGCGCTGGCTGTCGCTGAAGTATGCAGGAACTGTAATTACAGCCTCTGTAACCTCCTGACCCAGATACTCTTCGGCAGTCTTCTTCATCTTCTGGAGAATCATTGCCGAAATCTCCTGTGGAGTGTAAAGGCGGCCGTCGATGTCGACACGTGGCATGTTGTTCTCTTCAACAACCTTATAAGGTACGCGTGAAATCTCCTTGCTCACCTGTGACCAGTTCTCGCCCATGAAGCGCTTGATTGAAAAAATTGTGCGCAGCGGGTTTGTTACTGCCTGACGCTTTGCAGGGTCGCCTATCTTGCGCTCGCCGTTGTTGTCGAATGCGACAATTGACGGAGTGGTGCGCTTGCCCTCGCTGTTTGTGATTACTACAGGCTCATTGCCCTCGAAAACTGCTACACATGAGTTGGTTGTACCCAAGTCAATACCAATAATCTTTCCCATAATTCTATTTTTTATTTTATTAATTATTCAACTTTGCTCAAGGCTGTTTTGTTCGCCTTCGCTGTATAAAGTGCAAAGTGTGTGCCAAAGCGTTGTAATGCTTTCCGGAGTTGTCAGTTTTTGATTTTATGACATGTTTTCATCTTGGTTGTGTGACAATGTGGCAGATAAAGTGACAGGAGAAGGCTGAGTGGAAAGTTGAGAGTTGAAAGTTGAAAGTGTAAAGTAAAGTGTAAAGTAAAGTGTAATGTTGAAAGTGTAATGCAGTTTTAAGCGCAGTTTTAAGTTTTATTCTGTTGCATTTCTTCTTTTTTTATATTACTTTTGTAAAAATGTATATTGCCGGAATAGCGTGAAACCGAATTGCCGGCATGCATTGGTGTGAAAATAGGAAATTTAGATATTTATCAACTTTTAATCGTTTTAAGAGAATGGGAAAAGTTCTGATTATTGGCGCCGGAGGTGTGGCTACTGTTGCGGCGCATAAGGTGTGCCAGAATACTGATGTGTTTACCGAAATCATGATTGCCAGCCGCACAAAGAAGAAGTGCGATGCATTGGCTGATGTGCTGAACAATAAGTACGGAACAAACGTGCAGACGGCGCAGGTGGACGCGGACAGCGTGGAACAGCTTGTAGAACTGCTTGGCGCGTACAAACCCGACATCGTGATGAACCTGGCCTTGCCATATCAGGATCTTGCCATCATGGAGGCCTGTCTGCAGACCGGTTGCAACTATCTTGATACCGCAAACTATGAACCTAAGGATGAGGCTCATTTCGAATACAGTTGGCAGTGGGCTTACCGCGAACGTTTCGAGAAGGCCGGTCTTTGCGCAATTCTTGGTTGCGGATTCGACCCGGGCGTAACCAGCGTGTTTACAGCTTATGCAGCAAAGCATCATTTCGATGAAATCCACTATTTGGACATCGTGGACTGCAATGCCGGAAACCATCATAAGGCATTCGCCACCAATTTCAATCCCGAAATAAATATTCGTGAAATCACTCAAAAGGGACTATATTACGAGAATGGAAAGTATATTGAGACTGAACCCATGGAGATACATCAGCCATTGAACTATCCAAATATCGGCCCCCGCGAAAGTTATCTTTTGCACCACGAGGAGATTGAAAGTCTTGTCATCAACTTCCCGACCATCAAGCGTGCCCGTTTCTGGATGACCTTCGGTCAGCAGTACTTGAACTATCTCGATGTAATTCAGAACATAGGTATGGCTCGCATTGACGAGGTGGAGTACAAGGCGCCAAAGGCCGACGGTACCGGCGAAGAGGTTGTGAAGATTGTTCCTTTGCAGTTCCTCAAGGCAGTCCTTCCAAATCCGCAGGAACTTGGCGAGAACTACGAGGGTGAGACATCAATCGGTTGCCGTATCCGCGGTATCAAGGACGGTAAGGAGCATACATACTACGTTTACAACAACTGCAGTCACCAGGAGGCTTATAAGGAGACCGGTATGCAGGGCGTAAGTTATACAACAGGTGTTCCTGCGATGATTGGTGCGATGATGTTCCTCAAAGGGTTGTGGCGCAAGCCGGGTGTGTGGAACGTGGAGCAGTTCGACCCCGATCCATTTATGGAACAGCTCAATATAAAGGGTCTGCCATGGCACGAGGAGTTTGATAAGGACCTTGAACTGTAAATTTAGTTATTTTATATTGAATTATGGCAAAGAAAGAGGAATTGGAAAACATTGCAGGTAATGAGAAACTGCGCGCTTTGCAGGCTGCAATGGACAAGATAGAGAAGAACTTCGGCAAAGGTTCTATAATGAAACTCGGTGATGACAATTTCGAGGAGGTTGAGGTTATCCCCACAGGTTCTGTAGGTCTTAACGCTGCTCTCGGTGTAGGCGGTTTCCCCCGCGGCCGTATTATTGAAATCTATGGTCCCGAATCATCGGGTAAGACAACCTTGGCAATCCATGCCATTGCCGAAGCGCAGAAGATGGGCGGCATTGCTGCAATCATTGACGCAGAGCATGCCTTTGACCGTTTCTATGCGCAGAAACTGGGTGTCGATATCGACAACCTGCTTATTTCGCAGCCCGATTGCGGTGAGCAGGCACTTGAGATTGCCGAGCAGCTTATCCGCTCATCGGCCATTGACATCATTGTGATTGACTCCGTTGCGGCGCTTACTCCAAAGGCAGAAATCGAGGGCGAAATGGGTGACAACAAGGTGGGTCTGCAGGCGCGCCTCATGTCACAGGCACTCCGCAAACTCACATCGGCAATAAGCAAGACAAAGACCACCTGTATCTTTATCAACCAGTTGCGCGAGAAAATAGGTATAATGTTCGGTAATCCCGAGACTACCACCGGTGGTAACGCCCTAAAGTTCTATGCTTCGGTGCGCCTCGATATCCGTCGCGTCACTCAGTTGAAGGACGGCGAAGAGGCGGTGGGTAACTCTGTACGCGTTAAGGTTGTAAAGAATAAGGTTGCGCCTCCTTTCCGCAAGGCTGAATTTGATATCATGTTCGGCGAGGGTATTTCACGTACCGGTGAAATAGTAGACCTTGGCGTGCAGTACGGCGTAATAAAGAAGAGCGGTTCGTTCTTCAGTTACAACGATACCAAACTGGCCCAGGGTCGCGACCGCACGAAGGCACTCATTGCCGACAACCCCGAACTGGCCGAGGAACTCGAGATGAAGATTGCCGAGGCTATGAAAGGCAACGTAGAGGAGTGTGCTGCGGAGTAAGGAAAATATTCGGAACATTAACAATTTATTTAAATACTATGAAGAAATCTATTTTGTTTGCAGCGCTGGCATTTGTTGGCCTTGGCGCATTTGCACAGGAAAAGCAGGAGAATGCTCCCGAGTTTACTGTGGTTAAGGAGAACCCCATTACCAGTATAAAGAACCAGAACCAGGCAGGCACATGCTGGTGCTACTCTTCACTCGCATTCATTGAGTCAGAATTGCTCCGCATGGGCAAGGGTGAGTATGACTTATCCGAGATGTTCATCGTTCACAACACCTACCTCGACCGTGCCGACAAGGCAGTGCGCACTCATGGCGACGCCTCTTTCTCACAGGGTGGTTCATTCTACGATGTAATCTACGGTATGAAGACATTCGGTCTTGTTCCCGAGGCCGAAATGCGTCCCGGTGTAATGTATGGCAAGGAATTGAGCGTTCACAATGAACTCTCTGCAGTGAGTGACGCGGTTGTTGCTGCCATTGCAAAGGGTAAACACCGCAGTCTGCAGGTAGGTCCCGAAGGCCAGCCTCTTTGGAAGAAGGCAATTGAGGCCGTTCATGACATCTACCTTGGCAAGCGTCCCGAGAAGTTTACATATAATGGCAAGGAGTATACTCCAAAGTCATTCTATGAGTCATTGGGTCTGAATGCCGATGACTACATCTCTTTGACTTCTTATACACACCATCCTTTCTACGAGCCATTCGTTCTTGAGATTCAGGACAACTGGCGTTGGGCCGAGTCTTACAACCTGCCTATCGACGAATTCATGCAGGTATTTGACAATGCCATCATGGAGGGTTATACCATTGCATGGGG
The DNA here is from genome assembly GCA_017408685.1 of Bacteroidaceae bacterium. Lineage (GTDB taxonomy): Bacteria > Bacteroidota > Bacteroidia > Bacteroidales > Bacteroidaceae > HGM04593. The sequence continues at coordinate 8,583 of JAFQUE010000010.1, forward strand.
CAGCGACGTGAGCGAGGCCGGTTTCGGTCGCGATGGCAAGGCCGTAATGCCCGACAATACAAAGAAGAACGACCTCGAAGGCTCCGACATGGCAAGATGGCTCAACTTGAGCGAAGAGGAGAAGAAGAGCACTCCGAATCCTTCAGAGAAATGGTGCACACAGGAAGAACGCCAGATTGCCTATGACAACTGGGAGACAACCGACGACCACGGCATGCAGATTTTCGGTATCGCAAAGGACAAGAACGGTGTAGAGTACTACATGGTAAAGAACTCTTGGGGTGAGGCCGGTGACTTCAAGGGCATATGGTATGCTTCAAAGGCATTCGCACGTTACAAGACCATGAACATCGTTGTCCACAAGAACGCTATTCCAAAGGATATCCGCAAGAAACTCGGTATCAAGTAATTTGCATATAGCAATATAGTATAACAAAGGCCGGTTGCAGTAGCGACCGGCCTTTGTTATACTATAAAAACATTATTTTTTGCAAAAAAATCATTGCGGTGTTCTTATATATAATCTCTTTTTGTATCTTTACAAATTGAAGGGATTTTGCTTTAAATTGCCCGTAGTTTGGAGTTATGTGATTTTGTAGTGCTGATGACAGGTGGTGGGCATGCCTGATATGTTGGCTGGGTTTACTCTGCGCCTATGAAGCGTCTCTTCAACTTGCTACGCAAAAATAAAAATAATATATAATGGGTCAGAAATGGAAATATGAACCTCCGACCTATGAACAGACTTTGGCAGCCAAGGCGCTGTCGGTGGAACTGGACATGAGTCCGATACTCTGCGGTCTGCTCTTGAAACGAGGCATTACCTCTGCTGCAGAAGCAAGGAACTTCTTTCGCCCGAAGCTTGGCAATCTCCACAATCCGTTCCTGATGAACGACATGGATATTGCCGTCAAGCGTCTGAACAAGGCTCTTGGCAAGAAGGAGCGCATACTTGTGTATGGCGACTACGATGTTGACGGTACAACGGCCGTGGCTTTGGTGTACAAGTTCCTGCAGCAGTTCTCTTCGAATATAGACTACTATATTCCAGACCGTAACGAGGATGGTTACGGTATATCCAAGCGTGGAGTGGATTATGCCTATTCTACAGGCGTGAAACTCATTATCGTGCTCGATTGCGGCATTAAGGCTATCGATGAGATAGCCTATGCAAAGTCATTGGGCATTGATTTCATCGTGTGCGACCATCATGTGCCCGACGAGGAGTTGCCATGTGCTGTGGCTATACTCAATCCCAAACGCAAGGATTCGGTCTATCCATACCCCCATCTGTCGGGCTGCGGAGTAGGTTTCAAGTTCATGCAGGCGTTTGCTATGGACAATGGTATTCCTGCCGACCAGCTTCATCCTCTGCTCGACCTTGTGGCCGTGAGCATAGCGTCGGACCTTGTGCCCATAATGGGCGAGAACCGCATTCTTGCCTTCCATGGAATAAAGCAGTTGAACCACAGCCCGAGTGTAGGTCTCAAGGCAATTATTCAAGTATGTGGCCTTGCCGAAAAGGAAATCACCATAAATGACATAATATTCAAGATTGGTCCCCGTATCAATGCGTCGGGCCGCATACAGCAGGGTAAGGTTGCCGTTGACCTTCTCATTGAGAACAATCTGCGTGCGGCGCTTGAGATGAGCCGCCAGATAAACGAGTTCAACGAGGCCCGCAAGGAACTCGACAAGAGCATGACCGAAGAGGCCAACAGCATTGTCGAGGGGCTTGAAAGTTTCGATGAGCAGCGTGCAATAGTAATCTTCAATCCCGATTGGCACAGGGGCGTCATCGGTATTGTAGCGTCGCGCCTCACCGAGGTTTATCACCGTCCGGCAGTGGTAATAACATGCACCGGGGATATTGCTACCGGTTCGGCCCGTTCGGTGACCGGTTTCGATATATACAAGGCCATGGAGAGTTGCCGTGACCTTCTTGAGAACTTCGGAGGTCATACATACGCTGCCGGTTTCTCACTCAAGGTTGAGAACGTGGAGGCTTTTGCACAGCGTCTGAAGGATTTTGTGGCAGAGAACATACTGCCCGAGCAAACCGACCCGGTTATTGAGATTGACGCCGAACTTGATTTTCACCAGATAACCCGCCGCTTCTTCAATGACATGAAGAAGTTTGCCCCTCATGGTCCCGACAATCCCAAACCGCTGTTCTGCACACGCAATGTGTGCGACTATGGTACAAGCAAGGTTGTGGGGCGCCGTCAGGAGCATATAAAACTGGAACTTGTAGACAATAAGTCGAACACCATACTCAACGGCATAGCATTCGGTCAGAGTCGCCAGGCAAAGTACATTAAGTCAAAGCAATCGTTCGACATATGTTACACTCTTGAGGACAACACCTACAAGCATGGCGAGGTGCAGTTGCAGATAGAAAGCATACATGCAAAGGCAAGCCGTTAAGACAGTTGTGAATGACGTACAGGGAAATCCTAAAACAGTATTGGGGGTATGATGATTTTCGCGGCATTCAGCAGGAAATCATCGAAAGCATAGGGGCCGGGCGCGACACGCTCGGTCTTATGCCCACCGGCGGGGGCAAGAGTATAACCTTTCAGGTGCCCACCCTTGCGGGGGAGGGGCTGTGCATTGTGGTCACTCCGCTGATTGCACTCATGAAGGACCAGGTCGCTAACTTGCGCAGCAGGGGCATAAAGGCAACAGCCGTCTATTCGGGAATGAAGAGCAGCGAGATTGTCACGGCACTTGAGAACTGCATATTCGGCGATTATAAGTTCCTGTATATATCGCCCGAACGAATTGCCTCGGAACTTTTCCTCAAGAAGATACAGCGTGTAAAAGTATCGCTCATCACTATAGACGAGGCGCACTGTATATCGCAGTGGGGGCACGATTTCCGTCCTGCTTACCGTGAGATAATAGAACTGCGCAGGATATTCCCCTCTGTACCCGTGCTTGCGCTCACAGCGACAGCCACTCCCGAAGTGGTAAAGGATATACAGCAGCAACTCGGGTTCAAGGAAGAGAATTGTCACAGCATGAGTTTTGCCCGCAAAAATCTGGTCTATGTGGTACGCCGCACCGAAAACAAACCGCAGGAATTGCTGCACATACTCAGCCGTATACCCGGTTCGGCAATAGTGTACACCCTTAATCGCAAGAAAACCAAGGAAGTATGTGAATTCCTCATTTCCAACGGGATAACGGCCGAATATTATCATGCAGGCCTTGCACCTGAGAGCAAGGACGCCAAGGAAGAGGCGTGGAAAAGCGGCAAGGCACGTGTCATGGTCTCTACCAATGCGTTCGGTATGGGAATTGACAAACCCGATGTGCGTTTGGTTGTGCACATTGACCTGCCAAGTTCCATTGAGGCTTATTTCCAAGAAGCCGGCCGTGCAGGGCGTGACGGTAAGGACGCCTATGCAGTCACACTCTTCAGCCGTGTCGATAGGCAGGTGGTGGCGCGGCGTCTCTCCGACAACTATCCCTCGCAGGAGTTCATACGCGAAGTCTATGATGAGATATGCTACTACTACAGCATGGCGCTTGGCGACGGTCTCAACTGTACCTATGAGTTTTCGCTCGGCGATTTCTGCAAGGATTATCACCGCCCTACATTGCAGACCGACAGCGCCTTGAGAATCCTAACCCGCATGGGTTATATTGAGTATGTCGAGGAGATGGAGTACTCCTCGCGTGTGCGTTTCATCGTGGGCAAGGACGCGCTTTACCGCTTCCGCGGTCTGCCGGCCGATTATGAACTGCTGGTGAATGCCCTGTTGCGTAACTACAGCGGCCTGTTCAGTGATTATGTGTTCATTGACGAGCGTTACTTGTCGCGCATTACAAAACTGTCACGTCACCGCATGTATGAGATTTTTGTATCTATGAGCAACCAGGGTCTTGTGTCCTATGCTCCTTCAAAGAAATGCCCCATAATAACCTTTACGCGTCATCGTGTACTGGGCAGTGAACTGCGTTTCCCGCGTGAGGTCTATGACGAGCGCAAGGCAATATTCGGGGAGCGTTTGAAGTGGGTCATAAACTATGCTGCGAGCGAGGATAAGTGCCGCAGTCGCATGCTTCTGGAGTACTTTGGCGAAAAGGGTAGCGAGGAGTGCCGTCGCTGCGATGTTTGCGTGTCGAAACGTGCTGCAGGTTTGGTTGCACCATCGGTTTCTTCAACTGCTGCCATAATGCAACTGCTATCCGACTGTAAACCGCATTCGCTTGACGAGTTGTCGGGGCTGGGGCTCACTGAGGCCGAAACAAAAAGACTCCTGCGTCAATTGTGCGACGAGGAGCAGATAAATATTATTGACGGAAAAATAATGAAATTGCTATGATAACATTCCTTGTGTGCCTTGCGGCACTTGTTATTGCCTACTTTACATATGGTAAGTATCTTGAGAAGGTTTGCGATATAAATGCAGCCAATCCGGTGCCTTCCGAAACAATGTACGACGGCGTGGATTATATTCCAATGCCTCGTTGGAAGGTCTTTCTCATCCAGTTGCTCAACATTGCCGGCCTTGGCCCCATCTTCGGTGCCCTGCTCGGTGCGGCATACGGTCCTGTGGCATTCCTGTGGATTACATTGGGCGGAATATTCATGGGTGCCATGCATGACTTTATTGCAGGAGTGATTTCTTTGAAGGACGGCGGCAAGAGTCTGCCCGAAATAATTGGCGAGAACCTCGGCAACGGAACAAGAACCTTCATGCGCATTTTTTCGGTGTTCCTTATGGTGCTTGTAGGTGCTGTCTTCATGTCACAGCCGGCAGAACTCATTGCGTCCAACGTTGCAGTTCCTGTACTTGAAACGCCTGCTTTCAGCGGTATGTCATGGGAGCTTATAGTCGTGCTTGCCGTGATTCTTGTGTATTACATATTGGCAACGTTGTTGCCCATCGACAAACTCATAGGCCGCATATATCCGCTATTCGGCATAGCACTGCTTGTAATGGCATTGAGCATACTTTACATATTGCTTGTGCATCGCGGTACATATATAATACCGGAACTCACTTCGCTCGAGAACCGGATAGCCAATCCTGAGAAGTTTCCCATTGTGCCCATGCTCTTTACCACAATTGCCTGCGGTGCAATATCGGGTTTCCACGCGACGCAGTCACCTATGATGGCGCGTTGCATGACAAACGAGAAGCAGAGCCGCAGCATATTCTACGGCGCAATGATTTCCGAGAGTATTGTGGCGCTCATCTGGGCTGCAATAGGCATGGCCTTCTGGGGTGGAGTAGAGGGGCTGAACGCAGCCATTGCCGAGCATGGCGGCAGCGCAGCGAAGTTGGTGAATGTCATCACAAGCACAACCATGGGACCTGGCATTACAGTCTTTGTGCTTGTAGGTATCATAGGTTGTGCAATAACATCGGGCGACACGGCTTTCCGTTGCGCAAGGCTCATAGTGACTGATATGTTCGGAATAGAGCAGAAGAAACTGTTGAAGCGAGTACTTGTGTCACTGCCGTTGTTCGCGGCGGCGCTGTTCATCATCTTTGCCCTGCCGTTCCAGACAATATGGAGTTATTTTGCCTGGTGCAACCAGACATTGGCGGTAATAACACTGTGGTGCATTACGGTATATCTTTTCAAGAAAAACAAACCGGTAATGATTGCCATGATACCTGCACTCATAATGACCTATGTGTGTTCGTCGTATATTTTCATCTCGCCAATGATGTTTGGCATGGAGAACCGCGCGCTGGCGTATATTCTTGGTGGAGTGCTGACGGTGGTTATTGCTGCAGCCGTGCATTTCAAGGCAAGGAAAGGCCGGTAAAGTACTGCTGTCAAGAGAAGGTTTTCTTACTGTCCGGTTTGCTCTGTCCGCGGGTGAAGTCGGGGATTTCTACTGGTGTTCCACCATTACGCGCCGAGATGTCGGTGAGCTCCACAAGGCAGCTCCACAGTGCCGCGTCATAGACATTCATATCGAGCGGCAATCCGTTTCTAAGGCAGTGTATCAGGCGGCAGTCCATAGCGTAGTCTATCCAGCGGCGACCGCACAATTCCTCACCACGCTTTTTGTACATTGCCACGAAGGGGTGGCAGTATTGCTCCATCAGCTTTGCGCACTCCTCGCCCATCGCCACATTGTCGCTGTCGGGTGTAAAGGCAAATGAGGGTACAGGATATTTCTGTGCGAATCCCTCGGTGCCGCTTACAATGAATGAACGGCTGTAGGGGCGTGGCAGGGTTATACAGTGTTGTACAAGAATAGTATGTCCCTTTTCTGTGGTGATAATAGAACTGTTCATATTCCCTTGCAGGCTGTTGTCGCCAACGGTCTTGGAGGAGCAGGAGACGATACTCTTCATCCGGTCA
>JAFQUE010000011.1 GCA_017408685.1 Bacteroidaceae bacterium
ATGTACATTGACAACATCAAAATAATCAAGTGTGCCGGTGGGAAGCAGAAGGGAGTAGCCGTCTTTTTGCATAGTCTTTGAATTTTATTGACAGCAAAAATAAACATTTATTTTTTACCCCTCAACTTTTTACGTTGAGCCGTTTGTATTGGCAAGGTGTTCTCTGTTTTCTGTTTTCTCGCTACTGAACCAAAAGAAGGTGTCTCAAATCAATGAGACACCTTCTTTTATCCTTTCTTCGCAGTTTGTTTTACTGCATTATTTTTGCGATGTTTGCAACCATCTCTTCCTTGCTCATCATGCCAATGGCCTTGAGTGGTCCTCCTTCTACCGGGATAAAGAACAGGGTGGGGATAGAGGCTATGCCGTATGCCTGGGCAACCTCGGGACAGTTATCGATGTTTACCTTGTATACGTTCACTTTGCCTGCGTACTCCTTGGCAATCTCTTCAAGCGCGGGGGCGATTCTCTTGCAGGGACCGCACCAGTCGGCGTAAAAATCAATTACAGCAGGTTTGTCGCCAAGGAATTTCCATTCGGGGTTCTTGTAATCGGCAATCTTGCTCAAGAACATCTCATTGTCTACCTGAATGCAACCGATGTTGGTGTCTACAACCGGTGCGCTCTTGCTTGCGCAGTTACCGCATTCGCCGGCACCGCTCTCGCATTCACCGGTGCAATCTTCGTGACTGCCGTCGCATTCGCCGTTATGATGGTTGCCGTCACAGTCGCTATGCTGGTGTGTGCACTCTGTGTGGTTGCCGTCACACTCTGTCTTCTTCTCCTTGCTGCCGCCACAGGAAACCATCACTGCAGCGCAAAGCATTGCCAAAAAAATCTTTTTCATATCTTTTATGATTAACTTATGAATGGTTATATATGTTATTGCAAATATATGCTTTTCTATAATTCCGCAAACATGTCGGCGGCTAAAAAAGGTTGCTTCTGTATGCATTTTTTTGAGAATATGGCAGAATGTGTTAACTTTGCAGTTGTAAAACAATAGAATACGTAAAACTATGAAAAAAATTATCTGTCTATTCATATCAATACTCTCGGTAGTTGTTCCGCTCCATGCACAGCGCGCACGTTTTGAACTGTCGATAGAGCCTGCTACAGAAGGCCTTAAGGTTTATGTTCTCCCTTTAACGGCCGATGGCACGGAAAGGGCAATGCAGTTGCGCGAAAAGGAGGGTAAGTTTGTTGGCGCTGTTCCGGCTTCGGAAAAGGGGCTTTACAATATAGTGGCCGTGTGCGATAACAGACAGCTTGTCTCTACGGTTTACGCTCCTTTGAATGAGGATAACAAGGTGAATCTCTCTTTAAGGATAGAGGGGCATTCCCTTATGCTTGACAATTCTCCCGAGAATATAGCCCTTTCGGTTTTGAATGTGGAGATGAATGCTCTTGACCGTGCTTTGTGGACACAGCCCGGTATGTGTAGCGACAGCCTCAGGCTGCTTGTCGAGGGGTACGGAAAGGCTGCCGAATCATGTATCGGGGGCGCGGCTTTGGCAGAACCTGTAGTCAATTATATTAAGGTGTGGGCCTTTGCACGCGCATATAATGCTTATTCGTCAATTCCGCGTGCGCAGAATATCGGCGACGCCTCGGCAATTGGCTTTAGTGCCGACGATGTGCTGCCCGATATGGCAAGCGCCTTCGACAATGAGTATGCGCCGCTGTTCTCGGTGGCATGCCAGATGATTGCAAGTACAATCCCTGTCGACGGTGGGCTGCATGGGCGTTTGGAGCACCTTTATGGCGCTTACAAGAACGATGTTATCCGCACAAAGGTTGCGTCAATGCTACTTGCGGTTTTCCTGTCGGAACATGATTATGCCGCTGATTTTGAAGGCGGTATGCAGCAACTGCAACAGGCTGTTGAGAAGTATGGTCTTCCAGAAAGATATGTCGAAGAATATGTGAAACGCAAGGCTACAATCGTGGGTTCACCGTTTCCGGCCGGTGTAGTGCTTGAGGATATTGAAGGCAATGTGGTTGATTTCTCTACATTCAAGGGAAAGTATGTCTACATAGACCTGTGGGCAAGTTGGTGCGGTCCATGCTGCAAGGAGGTTCCTCACCTGCAGGCGCTGGAGAAAGAACTGCAGAATGAGAATGTGGTGTTCCTTTCAATCTCAACCGATACCGACAAAGAGGCCTGGAAAAAGAAAATGGTTGAACTTGGTATGCACGGCAACCAGCTGCACGATAGGGATAACACACTCTGCAATGCATTGAACGTTAAAGGAATCCCCTTTTTCCTTATATATGATAAAGAGGGTAAGCTGCATACATACAAAGCTATGCGCCCGAGTAGCGGCGATGTACTGAAGGCTTTTCTTGAGGCTCTTGAGTGACAGGATATCTGCACGGATGTTAAAATGTCGATTGATTGAGTAATTAATCGACATTTTTTTCGTTTTTTCATGGAATTATTTCTATTTTTGCCCATTCGATTTGAAAATGATTATCAATTTATTATTAAAAATGAATCTTATGAAGAAAAACTACCTTATGTTATTTTGCCTTGTGCTTTTTATGGCAATAAATGCCACAGCACAGGTAAGTTCTGTAGCCGACCTTCTCGGTAAGTACAAGTTTACAGCTACTGTGGAGTATACAGAGGCCGGAGAGACTTACAAGAACCAGCTTCCCGCAGAGTCGGATGTTACAATTTCCGAAGATGCCAATTACATAGCCAAGATTGTCGGTTTCGCCGGTTCCCAGACCCAGCAGAACATCAATGCAATCAGCACAGAAAAAGAGATGCTGAAGGTCACTAACCCGAATAATCCGCAATTGTGGAATGGGCTTTATCTTGCGAACATAAACGGTGACAACCCTTATGGTTACTTCAATGACGCCACAAGCGAATGGGAGGTTGAGAGCTATGGCCCTGTTTATTACACTTATAACCCCGAGACAAAGGAGATTACTGTTCCCGACTTCACTGTGGTTGCCATTTCAGATTTTCAGTCACCCAAGGCTACTGTCATCGCAAAGTACACAAGCGTGAAGATGACTCTTGTTGAGGCTGAGACAATTGAGGTTGCCGATATCAGCGGCGACTGGAATTTTGTAGCCGGTAGCGGTGCATACGATACAATGGAGGGCTCTGTAATTCCGACTGATTTCTCAATAGCACTTACAAAGAGCGGTGACGACAACCTCGCATATACTGCGACAATTGCCATCGAAGGTTACAACAATATTGAGCTGCCTGCTACATTTGACGGCAATACCTTGGCGCTTGCTTATGATAGTACTTATCTTGACGAGGCTAAAGGTATCCGTTTCGCTCCTATGTACGGTCCTGCAAAGAAAGGTACAATCGAGTTTAAGAGCCAATCGGAGAGTGCATTTACTCTCTACAGCGGTTTCTCATTCGCAAGCGACAAGATGGGTAAGACCAAGGATGAGGCTGCCGATTCTTTGTATGTTAACGGTGAGTATCACCAGTGGTATATCGCAGGTACTCTCAAGAGTGCAGATGGCGG
>JAFQUE010000012.1 GCA_017408685.1 Bacteroidaceae bacterium
CCTGCGGGTTGCGAATAGCGAGTGTTGTCAAAGGTGAAAATCGTAGGCTTCGACAATATGAGCAGCAATTAGTCGCAGGCAGCGTGGCAATGTCACGCCCTGCGGGTCGCGAATAGCGAGTGTTGTCAAAGGTGAAAATCGTAGGCTTCGACAATATGAGCAGCAATTAGTCGCAGGCAGCGTGGCAATGTCACGCCCTGCGGGTCGCGAATAGCGAGTGTTGTCAATCCTTGTATTCCACTCCCTTTATTTGCAGCCCTATGTTTACCGGTACTCGTTCAAGTTCATCGGTTATTCCTTTCCGCGTAAAACTTTCCTTCATGTACAAAGGAAAAAAGAGTGCCTGCTTGCTCATTCTGTATCTCTCCTCGTTCTCCCAATTTCCGCTGTTACTCCATGAATCTTTTGTCTTTGTACTGCAATCCATCAGTTTGACCGATACAAAATAACGCCCGGACGCAAGAAACAACTGACCAGCCGGCCTTGCAACCATTTTCTGCTTGCTGCTGCACAAGGGCACCTCCACATATATTGGAGTGTGCATTATGTTGCTGTACTGCATTTTCTCTTCATTCAGTGCATATATGTTCACGCTCAACTTCAGGCCTTCAATGCCGTTCGACATTACATTGAATGAGATCTCCTGCACCTGGAACATGTTGTCTGTCTCTACAACAGAACCAATCTCATGCCCAAGGTTCTCGGGTGTCCAGGCAGTGCGTGCTCCTGCCACGCGCATGCCATTGCCTGCAAGTTTCTTACTATTCTTTTTCCCGCAGTACACAAGCGCTTCGGGCAGTGCATATATGCGTGCAGTGCTGTCGCAGCTCGTTTCTTTCAGAACTATTGCGCGTTCCTGTGCCACCGCACTGCATATGCCAAGCAATGCGGCGAGCACAGAAATCATGATATACCTCTTCATTCTTTTACTCCCTGTATTCAAGAATATCACCCGGCTGACAATCGAGTGCCTTGCACAGCGCGTCGAGAGTGCTGAAGCGCACAGCCTTAGCCTTCCCTGTCTTAAGGATTGAGAGGTTCGCTTGAGTAATACCAACCTTCTCGGCAAGTTCGCCCGATGTCATCTTGCGCTTCGCAAGCATGACATCTACATTTACTATAATTGACATTGTACGTTTTTTATATCGTTAAATTATTCTCCTCGCTCACTTTTACCGCAATCTTATAAACTGAAGCAAATACCAAAAGCAGCATGGTATAAATCAATATGTCGGTACTTATTACAAGGTTGGCAGTCCCTTCTGTTGCAGGTATAACAAGTGTCTCGAAATTCATATGGCAAAAGTTGCCTATCAGATAACATGCCGCAATGGTGTACATTATACCTATATTTACACGCGGGAAGAGAACTCCGTTCTTTACGGCCTTGTACTGTTTGATGAGAAAAACTACAATCAATGCGTAGAACGCATTCTTGAAGAGCAGCCTTCCTATGAATATGCTCATCTGCATAACGTAGATTTTTTCGTGCCATACAATGCAGCCTTCGCCGCTTTCGGTACAGACATAATAACTCTGGACTAAAATCCATACAATGCTCGCAATACACAGGAATGACGCGAAAATAGTTACTCCCAATAATCCTTTGTGACCTTTAGTTTCCATAATTTTGAGTGTTATTAAATGGTAAATAATGCTTGCCGGCACTGCAAATGTATATCAAATTTATCGTAAAACAATAAATACAAAAAGAAAAACAATAAAATTAATATTGTTTAACGATAAAAAGGCTATTGAGTTAGGAGGATGTATGTTTGCTTGCTTGGGGGAAATAGTGTATCTTTGCTGTAGCGTAGCCGACACTAGTATTCAGTTTTCACCTTTCACTTTTCCGTTTATATGAACATCCGTAAAGCAACATACAACGATATTCCCACGCTTATGCACATCTTTGAGCGTGCAAAGGCGATTATGCGTGCAAGCGGGAACATGCACCAGTGGGGCAGCGGCTACCCATCTGAAGAGATTGTGCGCAAAGATATCACAGCCGGAGTATGCTATGTGCTGTGCAGCGATGACGGCATTTTGGCCACTATGGCATTCATCCCCGGGCCGGACCCTACATATTCTGTAATAGAGGGCGGCGCATGGCTCAACGATGAACCTTATCATGTGATTCACCGCATTGCGGTTGCAGTCCCCGGCAATGGATGTGCCCGACGCTTGCTCGATTGGGCGTTTGAGCACTGTTCGACACTGCGCATTGACACGCACCACGATAATGTAATCATGCACCACATACTGCGTAGTTACGGCTTTGAGTGTTGCGGAATAATACACCTTGCCAACGGCGACCCGCGGGACGCGTACCAGAGGAGTAAAGAGAATAGATAACAGAGTACAGATAACAGAGTACAGATAACAGAGAACAGAGTACAGAGAATAGAGAATAGAGAATAGAGAACAGAGTACAGATTAAAGTTATTTTTGCACAATAGTACAAAACAGATATTATGTCAGGCAGAGATGATATAGATTTTGGGACGGTAAAGGTTTCCAAACTTTTCAGGCAAATATTTTTTCCCACATTGATGGGCATGGCAAGTTGGTCGCTGTTGACGGTGGCCGACGGCATGTTCGTGGGGTGGGGTGTGGGCAGTCACGGAATAGCAGCGATAAACATATGCTATCCCATCTTCCTTGTGCTTTCGGGTTTCGCGCTCATGATGGGAATGGGAGCTTCAGTCGTTGCTTCAATACACCTTTCCAAAGAGAATATCAAAGCAGCACGCATAAACACCACACAGGCAATGCTCTTTTCGGGACTTGTAGTCCTCGCTGTTACAGCGCTTGTGCTTGCAATGCCCGAGCGCATTTCGCTCCTGTTGGGCGCCTCACCGTCATTGTTGCCTCTTGTGTGCGACTACATGGTATATCTTATACCCTCGGCACTCTTCATGGTGTGGTCAATGATAGGCCTCTTCATCATTCGCCTCGACGGTGCTCCAAAATTTGCAATGTGGTGCAATGTGGTCCCCGCAATGCTTAATATACTGCTCGATTGGCTCTTCATCTTTCCACTTGACATGGGAGTGAAGGGCGCTGCCATAGCGTCGACATTGAGCACGGTTGTAGGCGGCGTTATGGTTGTTCTGTATATACTTTTCAGTGCCAAGACACTCACACTCTACCGTTTGAAAATGAGCATGAAGAGTCTTGCCCTTACAGTGCGCAACATCACCTATCAATGCAAGATTGGTTTCCCGGCCATGTTCAGCGAGGTAACAATGGCAATGCTCATGTTCATGGGCAACCAGGTGTTCATGAAATATCTTGGCGACGCAGGTGTGGGTGCCTTTGGTGTCGCATGCTACTACCTGCCGTTTGTCTTCATGTTCGGTAACGCCATTGCCGAGTCGGCCCAACCCATTGTCAGTTTCAACTACGGTCTCGGACGTAAGGACCGTGTGGCCGAAGCACTGGCAATCTCCTGCCGCACTGCAGTAGTGGGTTCGCTGCTTTCCATTATTGCATTCACAATGTTCCCCCGACAACTCGTCGGTCTCTTCATTCCTGTGACCGAGACTGCTGCACAGATAGCCATAAGCGGTTTCCCTTACTTTGCGACAGGATTCCTCTTCTTTATAATGAACCTTGTTGCTGTGGGCTACTTCCAAAGCATTGAACGCGCCAAGCCCGCAATAACCTTTGCCCTCCTGCGCGGAGTAATCTTCATGCTCCCATGCTTCATGCTCCTCCCCGGCACCATAGGCGTCAAAGGAATATGGCTCGCCATGCCCCTCAGTGAGGCGCTGACATTCGTAGTCGTTGTGACATACTTTGTTGCAAACAGGAAAAGGTTGCTGTAATGCTGAGCGTAGTGAAGCATCTAAATAACACTTTGACATAAGGACATAAGCACATAAGGCTATCGCAATTATAGAGTGAATAATGTCGCACTCTCCAGCATTGTCATTTGTATAAGTATGTAGTATTAGCTGAAATGAATGAATAAAAACATGCACTCTTCTTGTGTAATTCAAAATAATGTCGCAAATTCGCATTGAATAAGAAAGTGATTTATGTATAGCAATGCTGAGAAAATAGAGTGGACGCTGATTTTCGTCACTGAATTTGGGCGTAAGTTTGGGTTGACGGTAAAGCAGGCCTTTAATTATCTTACCAGATATAAAGGTATAGATTTTATTGACAGGCATTATGACTACGTACATACTCAATCGTTCCAGTCTATGGTTAGTGACATTGCAGAATATTGCCACAGGAAAGGAGGAGAGTTGCAATGATTCTATATCATGGTACAAATGTTGCCTTTGACAATGGAGCAGACATTATCGACTATACTCAATTCTGACACGTATCAACGTATACTTAATGAAAAAACTCATCTTTTTTATCAAAGTCCACGATATGTCTATTCATTTTTAGTGAATGAACTCAAGACTGGGAAAATGTAATAAAGATTTAATCCTTATGCGATTTATATTGAAGTCCGTTACTGCTGTAATGGACTTCAATTGTAGTATAATGGCAGGAGAGATCATTGACTTTAGCGTCGAGCATTGGTTCTTACGCTGCGCTTCACAAGGATGACAAAACAAAGTTTTGAATCTGCTCGCGTTACCATAATATTGTATTTATATATTATAATTATTTTTATTATCTTCGCAACAAATTTCTATTTTAGGTATAATATAAACTATAAAATAAATTTATGGCAACAGTAGACGACAAGAAAATCATCTTTTCGATGGTGGGCTTGAGCAAGACAATCAAGCAGACAAACAAACAGGTGTTGAAGAACATTTATCTATCGTTCTTCTATGGTGCGAAGATTGGTATCGTGGGTATGAACGGTGCGGGTAAGTCTACCCTCATGAAGATTATCGCGGGTCTTGACAATGATTTCCAGGGTAATGTGGTGTGGTCACCGGGCTACTCGGTGGGCTATCTGCCGCAGGACCCTCAGCTGCAGGACGGCAAGACTGTAATGGATTGTGTTAAGGAGGGCGTGCAGGCAACCGTGGACGCTCTTGCGGAGTATGAGGAGATTAACATGAAGTTCGGCCTTCCCGAATATTATGAGGACGAGGAGAAGATGAACCAGTTGTTCGCCCGTCAGGCAGAACTGCAGGATATAATAGACGCAACCGACGCATGGAACCTTGAGAGTAAGTTGGAGCGTGCTATGGCGGCTCTCCGATGTCCGGCTCCCGAAGAACTTGTAGACCACCTGTCGGGTGGTGAGCGCCGCCGTGTGGCTCTGTGCCGTCTGTTGCTGCAGAAACCCGATGTACTGCTCCTTGACGAGCCTACCAACCACCTCGACGCCGAGAGTATCGATTGGCTTGAACAGCACCTGAACCAGTACGAAGGTACAGTTATCGCTGTTACTCACGACCGTTACTTCCTTGATGATGTTGCCGGTTGGATTCTTGAACTTGACCGTGGCGAGGGTATTCCCTGGCAGGGCAACTACTCTTCATGGCTTGAGCAGAAGACAAAGCGCATGGAGCAGGAGGAGAAGAGTGCAAGCAAGCGCCGCAAGACTCTTGAGCGCGAACTTGAGTGGGTGCGTATGTCGCCCAAGGCTCGCCAGGCAAAAGGTAAGGCACGTCTTAACTCATACGAGCGCATGCTCAACGAAGACCAGAAAGAGCGCGAGGAGAAACTTGAAATCTTCATTCCTAACGGTCCGCGCTTGGGTAACAAGGTTATCATTGCCGACAACATCGGTAAATCATTCGGCAGCAAACATCTTTTCAGCAACCTCAACTTCATGCTTCCGCCTAACGGCATTGTGGGCGTAATTGGTCCCAACGGTGCGGGTAAGACAACGCTCTTCCGCATGATTATGGGTCTTGAGACTGCCGACGAGGGTACATTCGAGGTCGGTGAGACTGTAAAGATTGCATACGTTGACCAGAACCACAAGGATATAGTTGCCGACAAGACTGTTTATGAGGTTATGAGTCAGGGTAACGAACTCATGCGCCTGGGCGGCAAGGAAATCAATGTGCGTGCTTATCTTTCACGTTTCAACTTCTCGGGTGCCGACCAGGAGAAGAAGTGTGGTGTCCTTTCCGGTGGTGAGCGTAACCGCTTGCACCTTGCTATGGCGCTTAAAGAGGGCGGCAACGTGCTCCTCCTTGACGAGCCTACCAATGATATTGACGTGAATACATTGCGTGCGCTTGAGGAGGGTCTTGAGAACTTTGCGGGCTGTGCAGTAGTAATCAGTCACGACCGTTGGTTCCTTGACCGTATATGTACCCACATCATCGCATTCGAGGGTGACGGCAATGTATTCAGCTTTGAGGGTTCTTACTCTGACTACGAGGAGAACAAAATGCGCCGTCTGGGCATTGAGGAACCGAAGAAGGTGAGGTATCGTAAGTTGATGGAAGACTAATACTTTATTGTCTAAAAGGTCACTTACTGCGTTATGCTTGTTTATGTAGTTAGTCATTTAGGTTCACTAAACTCCTGACTACATAAACTTCGCAAGCCTTGTCATTGAGCCTTTTATACAACAAAGGTGCTGTTTGTGTTGACTGCGTTACGCTGGAGCGAAGTGTAACGCAGCGAAGAATCTTGTCAACATGCAAGACTACATAAAAAACTATAAGAATGTGTATCGTAGATTCAAAAATAATAGACTCAATAGTCAAGGAACTTGAGATTGAGGATATTCGCAGTGCGTCAATACGCCAGATTGGTGCGGTGGTGCGTGCTGCGGAAGCACGTACGGGAACGGAGTATATCCATTTTGAAATGGGCGTTCCCGGCTTGCCGCCTTCGGCTGTGGGCGTGAAGGCCGAATGTGAGGCCCTGCAACGTGGGGTAGCGTCGGTATATCCCATAATTGACGGGATACCCGAGGTTAAGGAGCAGGCTTCGCGCTTCATAAAGGCGTTTGTCAACACCGATATACGACCCGGCGGGTGTATCCCCACAGTGGGTTCAATGCAGGCGTCATTCGCTTCGCTAATGCTCGCTTCGCAACTCGATGAAAAGCGCGATACAGTGCTTTACATAGACCCGGGGTTTCCCGTGCAGAAAATGCAGGCACAGGTGATTGGTGTGAAGATTGCTTCGTTCGACATTGCGGAGCACCGCGGCAAGTTGCTCGAAGAGAAACTCGAGAACTTTTTCAAGCAGGGAAATATCTGTGCAGTGCTTTATTCAAGCCCCAATAACCCCACATGGATGTGCCTCAATGATGAGGAACTTGAAATCATTGGACGTCTGGCAACAAAGTACGACGTTGTTGTCGTTGAGGACTTGGCATACATGACAATGGATTTCCGCAAGGACCTTGGCGTTCCATTCCGGGCGCCTTATCAGCCGAGCGTGTCACATTACACCGATAATTATGTAATCCTCATAAGTGCTTCAAAAATATTCAGTTATGCCGGTCAGCGCATTGCAATGGCCTGTATAAGCGACGCTCTTTACGAGAGACACTATACATCTTTGAAGGAACGCTACGGTATTGCACGCTTTGGTGCGGCATTCGCTTATGTGTTCCTCTATTCATTCTCTTCGGGTGTTTCCCATTCGGCACAATGCGCAATGGCTGCAATGCTCAAGGCTGCCTGCGATGGCGAGTACCGCTTTGTAGATGATATAAAGGAGTATGCCGTGCGCACTGCACGAATAAAGGAGATTCTGCTGCGTAACGGTTTTCACATTGTATATGACAAAGATGACGAAGAACCTGTAAGTGACGGTTTCTTCTTCACAATAGGTTACAAGGATATGGAGGGTGGGGAACTGCTCAAGGAATTGCTGTATTATGGTATAAGCGGAATTGACCTTGCCACGACAGGAGGTACACGTAAGGGTATAAGAGCATGCTCATCGAATATAAAGCCTCACCATTATGCAATGCTCGAGGAGAGGCTACGGAAATTCAATGAAAATCATTAGAATCTGTTTGAATGATATTGTTGAAAACAGTTTCCATTAAAAAGAAAGCAGGTCGGACAAATCGCCATTGATTGTTTGACACTTATATTTTTTTTGTATATTTTTGCGTTTGTAAACAAGAGACTTATGAGGAGAATTAATTTGATTTTAGTGTTTCTTTTTTTGTCAGCATTCAATACTTTTGGGCAAGACCTGATGTCGGTGAATACTCGGGCTTCTGTATCCGGCAGCATTCCGAGCGACAACACATTGCGTTATTACCGTCTTGCAATTCCTGTAACCTATTCGGCCTATGTCGAGGATTTGGGTGAGGATTACAACAATGTGTTGCAGTTCTGGAGAGATTGCGAGGAGTTTGCCAACAGGATGTTTGTTCCGTTGGGCATATGTTTTGATGTTGTCGAAGACCAGCGTCTTGTAAAGACTGATTATTTCACGTATGAAGAAGATGTTTATGCTTTGCAAGCCAACGGAACAACAAATACCAATGATTTGATAGGAGCCGACTCGTACGATGTTGGTATGTGGGTGCATCATCGTGATATTACAGCCGAGAACAGCGGCCTGTCAGCCGAAGGCGGTGTGTACAGCAGCATAGCCAAAGGAAGCGGATATTCAAAGACCGACAAATGGGTCGTGGCGCACGAACTTGGACACATGTTCGGCGCTCCACATACTACAACAGGTGAAGGAAGCCTGATGGACAGCGGCGGAGATGACTTCTTCTCATATCCTTCAATAAAGAAGATACGTGACCTTGCTGTAGAAAAAGGAGCAGGCTGTGCAAATAATGCTGTTAAAGTCAGCAACAGTGCTCCCGTGTTCAACAATGCAAATATGAAAGATAGCTACAGGATACCACAAGGTGCTTGTATTGCCATACCGGTATATGCAAATGATGCTGATGGCAACATGCTTACATATTCAGCAATAGGCTGCAGCAGTTCTACAGTAGGCAACGTTAAAGAAGGAGGCTATATGCCGCATTTCGCCTCTTTGATACCTCAGACAAGCAATGTCATTGATTACAGGCCAAAGTTTACAGCAGACATATACTACGATGATTTTTATTATGGGCAAGATGGCACAAACATTCCTGAAATGAGTGCAGCCTCTTATGACATTGCAATTCTTGTGAACGATGTGCCCTCAGATACAGAATACGACTATTTGGTTTCAAATCCATTTTATAGCAACTATGCTGTTTGGGACGCAACCGTTCAGATTGTTGGCGGGACATCATTCAATGCTTCAATGTCGCCGGCAAAGAACAGTTACTCGGCTGGTGAGCAAGTGACAGTCAGTTGGGGTGTGAACAGCAACTATTTTACAGCAGACAGCCGTCTTCGCATAACAATGTCAACCGACTATGGAAAGACATTCGGTTATGTACTTGCCGATAATGTTCCTGCACTTGATGGCAACAAGGCTGTAACATTGCCAAATATAAATGTGGGCAACATCGATGTGGACTTCAAGACCGCAACGCGCTCTATGCGTGGAGGTATAATCCGCGTAGAAGAGATTGGCGGCGTGGCATATACATTGACTACACTGTCTCCCGAGAACGGAGGTGGTTTCAACATTACCGGTGGCGGTGATGCGCCTATGACATATACAATCAGCGTTACAGCAGGCGATGGCGGAACTGCAACAATCGGCAGTAACTCATCGGCAACTGTGGTTGCAGGCAGCAGTGTGACGCTTTCCGCTACACCCTATGTTGGATACATATTCGATGGCTGGTATAGTGGTGGTAGATTGGTGAGTTCAGAAGCCGAATACACATTCACTCCAACAGCAAGCGGCACATATAACGCGCTGTTCGTGAAAGAGGCCGGAACTCCGGTGACATACAAGATTACAGCAACAGCAAGCCCTGCTGCGGGCGGTACTGCAACCGTGAATGGCAGCGCTTCGGCAACAGTTGATGCTAACGGAACAATAGAACTTTCGGCAAAAGCGAACGAAGGTTACATGTTTGTCAACTGGACAAACGGCGGCAAGGAAATTACGACTCAGGCCGACTACAAAATCTATGATGTTGCAGGCGATGCCGACTATGTTGCGAACTTTAAACCCGAAACGACCGCTACCGAGTACCCCAACCCGACAGGCAACACATACACCAACAACTATCTTACTTCAATCACAACTACAGGCGGTGACACAAATATCGGCTACTCGGCAAATGCACACCCCGGGCAAAGTCTTGTGGTTGTTCCCGGTAAGGTACAATTAGCAAAAGGCGAATCATTCACAATGAACCTTGTAGCCTATTCTTTGGGAGCCGGAAGCAGCACAACAGTAAGAGAAGATATGCGTTACTGCCACGCATCGCTATTCACCGACTTTGACCAGGATTTCACCTTCCAGGCCGAACGTGTACAGGGTTGGGGTGTAAAAGGACCAAGCGGGACCAACCCGTACGCAGGCGGTAATTCAAACGTCTACGGCAACTACGACCAAGTGATGAACATCACACACACCATTACAGTACCCAATGATGCCCCTGCAGGCGAATCGCGCATAAGGATGATATATACCAATGCGTGGAAAGATTGGCCCACCAATGGAACAGCCCAACTCGACAAGGGTATTGTATATGACATTGTGGTTGAGGTTGTTGAGAAGGTCGACATCACTGCCAATGCAAGCGAGGGCGGTTCTGTCGCCATCAACGGCGAGGCAACAGATACAAAACGCGTTATCAAAGGCAGCGAGGTTGCACTTGCTGCAAACGCAAACGATGGTTACAACTTCACAGGTTGGTATAATGGAAAGGATTTGGTAAGCAATGAAAACCCTTATACCTTTACTGCAACAACAGATATAACATATACTGCGAATTTTGAACAAAACGGAACATTCCCCGATGGTGCATATAAAATATTCTGGCAGCAGAACGGACGCGGCTATCTTGCATACCACACAAGTTATCCCAATGAGGCAAAACTTGCCGATGTGACATATCCAGACTGTCAGAATATCCATTTTGCAAGCACCTCCCCCGAAGTAGACCTTGTATGGTATCTCATTACTGCAGATGACGGCAACAGATACCTGTTCCACGCTGCTACAGGAAAGTTTATAATAGCAGGTACAGCCGAGGCCGGAAAGAATGCCAAAGCCAATGTGTTGAGTGCAACAGAGGCATTGCCTGTTAGAATTGAAAAGAACACAGCGCACAGTGGCTATTATGTTTTAATGGCAACTGTAAACGGCACCGAAGCACTCCTTTCAAGCGGTTGCGGTACACCATCGACAAGCGGAAGTCCGGTACGTTGGTGGTACGATAATAACAACAAGGATTTTATGAGTGATGGCGGTAGCCCGCTAACATTGATTCCGGTTAAAGATGTTGTTGTAGAAGAAAGCATTATGGCTGCGGCAAGAGCAATAATAAACGGCACAGAAGAAAGCGTTTTAACGACCGGCTATTATAGATTCAAATGCATAGGTGGCGGGAAATACCTATCCTCAGAAGTTAGTGCAAGCAACGGCAACCGCCTTGTGATGGATGGGAAGGACAACCTCTTCTATTATAACCAATCTTCATTGCTATCATATACCGAAGGACGGTATGTTGGAATTGCCCAAACTGGAAGTGTTTACAACGTTACTTTAAGCGATGTGACAACGGAGCCTGTAACGGCAAAGGTAACATCATCAGCCGGAGCATATTATATTTCTCTCGGCGGTATGAATGATTACGGCAATGGTATTAGATATATATATGGTAATGCCGACGAAGCAGACAGTGGCACACAAGACGTGGGCTTCCCGACCGATAAAGGATACCAATGGGATGTTGAGGAGTTAGCGGCATTACCTGTAGAGCTTGGAAAAACCGGATGGGCCACAATATATGCTCCTGTTGCCATAGAGGTTCCAACAGGAGTTGAGGCTTACTACATTGAAAAAGAAAACTTTGTTGACGATTGTGTAATACTCACAGCAATTACCGATAATGTGATACCGGCATTTACGGGTGCCATATTATATGCCAAAGACGCTATAGGAACTGCCAAGGTGTATGATTTTGCAATAACAGAATCATCATCATCATACAATACAAACCTGCTTGAAGGCTCAATTGCAAAGAAGATTGTAGATTCAGAGGCCTATGTGCTTTCTGAACAGAATGGTGTAATTGGCCTTTACAAAGCAAAGATGAACCTGGAGGATAATAGCGCTTTCCTGAATAATTGCCATAAGGCGTATCTTCCCATAGCAGGATTGTCGACTTTGCAACCGGGTAATGGGTGGCGCTTTGTTATTGATGGCGATGAGAGCACCGCTGTTGATGAAATACACAACAATATTTACGATGAAGAACTATATGATTTGACCGGACGTAAACTAAAATCAACAATGCGCCAAGGTATATATATATCCAATGGCAAGAAGATTTATATTCGTTGATTGAAAGGACAATGCGGTAAATATCGGCAGAATAATATTAACATTTTGTTTCTTTACGGGATAACTATAATTCAATATTTATAAGATGAAGAAAATACTGTTTGCATTGCTTTGCCTGTTTTCACTTACAGGCATTGCCCAGGAGATTTCACTCATTCCACAACCCGCTGTTATGAAAGTGAACGATGGCAAATTCCTTTTCAATGGAAAGGTTGTGGTCTGCTATCCGAAAATCAAAGAGAGCGGTATCGACGCTGTTGTGGAGAACTTTGTCAAAGAGATGAAGGTTGCAACCGGTGTCCGAGTTGTAAAGGATAGACTGAAGAAAGGTAAGCAGTTCGGTTTTGATGTGCTCAAGAGCCGCAAGAAGGGCAATGCGCACATAGTGCTGAATGTAGATGAGAATATGGGCAAAGAGGCGTACAAACTTTCAGTTACTCCTCAAAGGATAGAGATTACAGCCGCAGAGTCGGCCGGTTTCTTCTATGCCTTCCAGACCCTCAAACAACTCATGCCACGCAATGTGATGGCCGGTGTGCCTGATAAGAGGATAAAGGAGTGGAGCGTGCCTTGTGTTACAATTGAGGACGAACCACGTTTCGGTTGGCGTGGATTCATGCTCGATGAGGGGCGTCACTTCTACGGCAAGGAGGAAATAAAGAAAATCCTTGACGTAATGGCAGCGTACAAGATGAACCGTTTTCACTGGCACTTGACCGAAGACCAGGGTTGGCGCATTGAAATAAAGAAATATCCAAGGCTTACCGAAGTCGGTGCTTGGCGCGACAGCAAGGTGCTTGGCTGGGGCGATGTGAAACCTGACGGGCAACGCTACGGCGGTTACTATACACGCAAGGACGTGAAGGAGATTGTGGAGTATGCAAAGGAACGTTTCATTGAGATTGTCCCCGAAGTTGACATTCCCGGACACTCGCAGGCCGCAGTGGCTTCATATCCTGAATTCCTTGCATGCGACCCGGAGAACAAGCACGAGGTGTGGTTGTGGCAGGGTGTGTCGGGCGATGTAATCAATGTTGCCAACCCCAAGGCTGTGCAGTTTGCAAAGGATGTGATTGATGAACTCACCGAAATGTTCCCGTTCGGTTACATACACCTTGGCGGTGACGAGTGCCCCACAGGCAAATGGGAACGCAACAGCGAGTGTCAGGCGCTCCTCCAAGAGATTGGCTCCACAAATTACCGTGACCTGCAAATACACTTCTACAAGCAATTGAAGGAACACATTGCAAAGAAACCTGCTGATGAGCAGCGTAAACTCATATTCTGGAACGAAGTGCTGCATGGCAACACCGAGCCGTTAGGCGATGATATCACAATTATGGCATGGATAGGTGCCGACGGTGCAGCCCTTGACGCCGCAAAGCGTGGAATGAATACAATCCTCTCCCCACAGATTCCATACTACATTAACCGCCGCCAGTCGAAATTAGAGACAGAACCGCGTTCACAGGGTTATGGTGATGAAACGGTGGAACGTGTATACAGTTACAAGCCAATGAACAACGTTGAGCCGAATTTGCAGTCAAAATACTTGGGCGTGCAGGCGAACTTCTGGACTGAATGGGTCGAGGAGCCTGAGGTAGTACAATATCTTATGTTGCCGCGCCTGGCTGCCGTTGCCGAGGCCGGCTGGACACCTGCGGAAAAGCGTGATTACAGTGACTTCCTGAGACGAATTCAGGGCGAGGCAAAATATTATGATTTGAGGGGCGTGGACTATGGTAAACACATATTTGAGAAACGTTAAATAAGTTTATTGTATACTATGAAAAAGGTATTAAAAATAACTGCAGCCATAGTTGCTGTAATTCTCCTTCTGCTCGTGTCGATACCATATCTGTTCATGGGAGAGGTCGAAACGCTCATAAAGAAGGAAGGAAACAAGATGTTGAATGCGGAGTTTGACTTCGGCGGCCTTGACATAAGTCTTATAAAGAACTTTCCGTCGGCGTCAATAACCATCGAAGATTTCTATCTGAAAGGTATCGGGCAGTTCGAGAACGACACGCTCCTTTCGGCCGGTGAGGTTACCGCAGCGGTGAATGTTATGTCACTCTTCGGCGACGAAGGCTTTGACATTAAGAAGATTCTGCTTGATAATGTGTCGGTAACGGCTGTTGTGCTACCCGACAGCAGCGTAAACTGGGACGTCATGAAGGATATCGGCGAAGAAGAGACTGTGACGGAAGAGGAAAGCAGTTCTCCTTTCCGTATCAAGTTGAAGGAGTTGACAATCGATGATTTCAATCTTGTATACGACGACCGCCTTGACAATATGTATGCAAATATTTCGGGCATGGACGTTGAATGCTCAGGCGATTTCGGCAGTTCGCGTACATTGTTGGAACTCGTTGCAGGCATTGAGGCACTCACATTCAGCATGGATGGAGTTCCATTCCTCAACAGTGCCCGCATTGCTGCCGACATGAATGTGGACGCCGACCTTGAGAACAGCAAGTTTACGTTGAAAGAAAATACTCTTGAACTAAATGCGATAAAGGCGGCAGTTGACGGTTGGGTGGCAATGACGGACAAGGGTATGGATATGGACCTGAAACTCAATAGCAACGAGATTGGTTTCAAAGAGATTCTCTCGCTCATACCTGCTATTTACACACAGGACTTTGAAGGTCTCAAGACCGATGGACAGGCTGTGCTGAGTGCATTTGCAAAAGGTTCGCTCGAAGGAGACAGTGTCGTGCCGCAGTTTAATGTTGACCTTAATGTAAAGGACGCCATGTTCCAGTATCCATCATTGCCTGCGGGAGTAAACAAGATAAACATTGCAGCCAATGTATCAAATCCCGGTGGCGACATTGACGGAACTGTGGTCAAGATTGCTCCGCTCAGTTTTGTAATGGCAAACAATCCGTTCAGTGTGTCGGCAACGCTCAATACCCCAATCAGCGACATGCAGTTCGACGTGGATGCAAAGGGCGTGCTTGACCTTGGTAAGATAAAGGACATCTATCCGCTTGAGGATATGGCGCTCAATGGCGTTGTGAATGCCGACATGAGTATAAAGGGAAGAATGTCGAGCATTGAGAAAGAGCTGTATGAAAAGATAAGCGCGTCGGGCAACGTCAGACTGAATGATATGTTGCTTGAAATGAATGGTATGCCCGACATTGACATAAGGAAATCGCTGCTCTCATTCACTCCTCGCTATCTGCAACTTGATGAAACTGCAGTCAATATCGGCGGCAGCGACCTCACACTTGACAGCCGCCTCGAGAACTATATGGGTTATCTTCTAAAGGGAACAACAATAAAAGGCAACCTAAATGTGAAGAGCAACAGATTTAATCTTAACGAGTTTATGACAGGCGAAGACGCTGCTGAAGAAGAGGCTGTAACTGCAGCAGAACCTGACACGGCGGTAGCGGCAGCCATAAGGGTTCCCGAAAATATTGACTTTGTAATGAATGCCGATTTCAAGGAACTTCTCTTTGACAACATGACCTTCAGGAACGTCAATGGTAAACTTGACATAAACAAAGGCAAGGTCGACATGAAGAACCTTTCTCTTGAAACAATGGGTGGCAAGATTGTGGTAAATGGTTTTTACAACGCTCCGGCCGAGGTACAACCAGGGTTCAATGCTTCGCTTAAGTTGTCGGACATTGTATTTGCACAGGCATATAAGGAACTTGGAGTGGTGCAGAAGATGGCTCCAATCTTTGGCGGTATCACCGGTGCATTCTCGGGAGATATGAAAATTGATACAAAACTGGACGAAACTATGAGTCCTGTACTTCCTACTCTCAAAGGCAGCGGTGTGCTCACAACAAAAGATGTGAGCCTTGACGGTGTTACCGTTATACAGAACGTGGCCGACATTCTGAAGAAACCCAATCTGAAGAATACCCGTGTAAAGGACTTGAAACTTGAGTTTACAATAGATGACGGGCGCGTGAATACAAAACCGTTTGATGTCAAATTGGGTGAATACAAGATGAGGATTTCCGGTTCAACTGGTTTTGACCAGACAATTGACTACCGTGGCGAGATTGCCATACCGGAGTCTCTTGGTCAGGCAGCCCGCCTCGGTACTGTCGATATGACAATCGGTGGCACGTTCACATCGCCCAAGGTGAAGATTGACCTTGAATCCCTTGCCAAGAATGCGGCAAAGGAGGCGGCCAAAGACGCTGTAGGGAAACTTCTTGGTGTCAAAGCGGACAATGCTGCAAAAAGTGATTCAGTGATGACTGAAGAAGAGAAGAAAAAAGAGGCCGCAAAGCAGATTTTCAATGCGGCCAAAGGGCTTTTTAAGAAATGACATTTTCTTTAGAATTATTTTTACAAGAGGCTGACTAAAAAGGCTCTTTTGTTGTTACGCTTGCCCGAAAAATACTCATTTACGCTTAGTAAATTAACCCACCAAGTGGCTTTTCCTCCTCGTAGCTCGGCATAGAATGCGAGCACTCTCTGCTCTCGCATTACA
>JAFQUE010000013.1 GCA_017408685.1 Bacteroidaceae bacterium
CACGCCCTCTGTTTCCGGTTCATACTTGCTCCAGGTATCATACAACCCGATGTAATGGGCGAGATTCTCTGTAAGCACAGGGCCATGCAACGGACAGATTGTCTTTATATCAAGTGTTGCCGCTTTCTTGAGCAGCGCCTGTACCTGAGCACCGTATTTGCCGCAAATGTTTATATAGTAGCGGCGTGCCTCGCAGTCCCAAGCACCTTCATTGCAAAGTGCTCCGAACTTGCCGAATGCGTCGGCCGAGAAGAGCACCTTTTCGCTCTGTTCATAAGAGACCATCACCTCGGGCCAGTGCACCATGGGCGCCACAAAGAATTGCAAAGTGTGGCAGCCCAACGAGAGGGTATCACCCTCTTTTACCGTCACAATGCGGTTGCCGAACTCCACGCCGGCGAAGAACTGGGGCAACATCTTGACAGCCACGGCTGTTGCAACTATTTTCACAGCAGGATACTCTTCCATAACCTCGTTTATGAGTGCCGCATGGTCGGGTTCAAGGTGCTGCACCACAAGGTAATCGGGCGTGCGGCCGGCAAGTGCGGACTTTACATTCTTCCACCACTCGCCGCCCTTGCGAGCGTCGGCGGTATCCATAATTGCGACCTTTTCATCGAGGATTATGTATGAATTGTAAGCCATCCCGTCGGGCACGACATATTGACTCTCAAAGAGGTCGATATCAAGGTCGTCTACACCTACATATTTAATGGATGATGTTATTTCCATATAGTATCTGTTATTTGTTAAAACTGTACAACAGGAGCACTCTCGGCACCCTCCTGAGCCTCAAAATAAGGACGTTTCTCAAAGCCGAACATTCCTGCAAGGATATTGCGGGGGAATGTGCGTATTGATGTATTGTACTGTTTGGCAACCTCGTTGAAGTTACGGCGTTCAACACTTATGCGGTTCTCTGTACCCTCAAGTTGTGCCTGCAGTTCAAGAAAGTTTGTATTCGCCTTGAGTTCGGGATAAGATTCTGCCACAGCAAGCAGACGGCCCAATGCTGCACCCACTTCGCCTTGGCTCTTCTGATACTGCTGCAACATCTCCGGGGTCATGTTCTCTGCGTCGATAGTCACCTGTGTAGCACGCGCACGTGCTGCTACAACAGCGTCAAGCGTCTCCTGTTCATGTGCGGCATAGCCCTTCACGGTATTCACAAGGTTTGGAATCAGGTCGGCACGACGCTGGTACTGGTTTTCGACATTGCTCCACGCTGTGCTCACAGCCTCATCGCTCTTTACCAGACCATTGTAACCTGTTATACCCCACACGACAACAATTGCCAGAATTACGAGAATAATGATTGTTGATTTCTTCATATCTATAAATTTAATTGGTTATACTATTTCTCAAAAACGACTGCCGGCACCACCGCCACCAAAACTGCCGCCGCCAAAGTTTCCGCCACCGAAACCGCCGCCACGGCTAAAACCGCCACCGCCTATTATCATTCCGCCACGTGAACCATGGCCGCCGGAGTTGCCTATACTATCCTTGCGTACCAACACATGCCCGCACTTGTTGCACTTATATGTAGTCTCACGTACATACATGCTGCCATGGCGCTCCACAACACGCGAGTCCACTCTCGCAATGTCATGCTTGCCACACTGGGGGCAACGGTTTCCATACCATACTGCAAATGCAATAAGGCCTATGCCGCAGAAGACAAATACCGCAAAAATGGCAAGAGCAATCATGTCGCCTTCATCGTCTTCGGCGGGATTCTCCATGGAACCGTCAAGCACGCCGCATACCGCACGCATGCCCTCCACCATTCCTGTGTTCCAATCGTCGTCGGCAAAGTGCTCTACCATGTATCGCTGCTGTATGCGCTTGCACATGGCGTCGGGCAGCACGCCTTCCAGACCATATCCTGTAGCGAACTGCACACAACGTTCCTCGGTTGAGAGCAACACGACAAGACCATTGTCGCGCCCTTTCTGCCCCACGCCGTTCTCATGCCCCAAGCGATGGGCAAAATCAAAGCAATCGCCGCCCTCAATACCGGTGAGCACAGCCACCAGCACCTGAATGCCGGTCTGCTCCTCAAGTGCAAACAACATGCTGTCTATTACCGCCACTGCCTGCCCGGAAAGTATTCCGTCAGGATTACTGACATAGCGGGTACGGTCCTGCAGGTGCACCATAGGCACCTCGCTGACCTTATACACCTTTGCCTCTGCCGCCGAAAAGACGGATATCGCAAGAAGAAGCACTCCCAAAACCCTGTTTCTCATTTACTTACATTTTATTCAACGCGTTACGGAAACCGTTCACCATATTCTCGCTCTCATCGGCAATTCTCTTGACGTCAATACTCTTGAGCAGTTTCTTCAACGCCTTCACACGCGAGTCGTTGCCTTTGGTTTGGGCCTCGGCAAGCAGAATCCTGTACTTCTCGAACTGCTGGATACCTTGTACAAGACGCTCCCAACGTACTGAACTCAGACTGAACGGGTAGATGACATATGTGTCACCGGCCGGCCATGCAGTGAAGCGGGAATCCTCTTCAGGAGTAATTGTCCAACTGTTGTACGCCCAGCGCAGGTAACCGTCAAGGTCCTTTGCAAGCGCCTCGAGAGCTATGAATTCCGCGTCGGCAGGGTCGCTGAACGTAAAGAGGTTGGGATATTCGGCACTGCAGCAGGTGTAGTAGGTAGAAACCTTGCCCTTCGCCCTGCGGTTTGCAATGAGTTCCGGGGTATATGCGCCATAAGCAAAAATATCAAGGCAATAGTCGAATATCTCGGGCTCAATTTCAGGATGATAGTTACCCGCCATTGAGATTTTCATACCGGGAGCATACTCCTTGATAACCTTTATTGCCGCCTGCATTTGTTGCAGACTGCGCTCGTCCATTGAGATGAATGTCTTTTCAAACCACCCTTTCTCCTTGAGGTGAGCAGCAAAAGCGCTCAACATTCCGCCCCAGAATTGCGCATAAGCCTCATCGCCGGGTGCACAATTGATATACTTGTGCGAATGGGTCGCCTGGTCATAATAACGGAAAGAGAGTTTCCACGGAATCATTGAGAAACAGGTGATTTCCTTGCCAATCCCGCACTCCATCATAAATTCAACCCAACGGTCGAATATTGTGAAGTCATACAACCATGTACCGTCGGCCTTCTTTATCCATGTAACCATGCTGCCGAAGGGGTCAAATGTCTGGCCGTCCCACGGACGGTCGATGAGCGTTGCCGTTATTGCCTTCTGACCTGCAGCAGCCAGTTTGAGCATATATGGACGCAACACATCAAAATGTTCTTTGCTCCATAGTTCAACATTGTGAACACGTGCTACGGCATAGGGGTTCTGCCACAAATCGAGATGGAACGCCCACTCTTTAGGCTGCGGCAAAGTGCGGCCAAGGACCTTCACCATGTAATTGTGTTTTGTTGTCTTTCCCTCACATGTAAGTTCAACAAAGCCTTTATATGTTCCGGCCTTTACATCCTGCGGAACCTGTACGGTAAACCACAAGCCGCGCACAGTGCCGCCCTCCATAATGGTTGGGTTCGTGTCGGTTATGCGGTCGGCAACAAGGTTCTCGCCATACGCGTCGACCTCATGCTTGCCGCAGCCTGTGAAACGGTCCGTGATGACTGGCTGCACGAAACCGCCAACGACATTTGTGGCAGGAATCACGTTCTTGCCGTTCTTGAGTTCGCTAAAGCGGTAAGCAATTGTGCTGCTGTCACCGGTCTCGGCTGCAACTACTAACTGGAAGTTTACGCGCTCGCCTCTCCATGCTGTCGCACTGTTTACTGCCGCTGTGCGCACAACGTCATCCGCATTCATGGGATAGCGGGTATCTATGTTTCCCCACTTTGCAGTCACCTGTGCCAGCGAAGGCAATGCCATTGCAAGCACAAGCGCAAAAGAGAGTATTTTCCTTGTCATGATTATTCTGTTATATACGTTTCTTGAAATCATTCAGCAACTTCCGTTCCGGAGAACTCAAACTCCTTGCCTGCCACATGAGGAGCAAGTTCATCGGCCATTTTGGCATTAAAAAGCAACTCATTGCCGTCAATTGCACCGTGCAGCATTGCAAATTTATAATCAGTGTTTGGAACAGTGTCGGTATTCATGAAAGGAATCACATTTTCAGCCTTGAAAACAAGATTGTTCTCGGCAGCAAGAAAAGGAATATCCTTAAGTGTTACATCAATAAAATAAGGCATCCTTTCTGCAAACTTCACATCATTGAGAACTACATCCACAGTTGAATCATTCTTGGTCACGCTGACAACCGATTCCATTACAAAATAGTCCGATTCGTTACCTGATATAATGTCACCGACCTTAAGTTCACCTTTATAACTTACAGTTGTGGAGGGAGTCGGGTCCTTTACTTCAGGGGTATCATCATTTGTACAAGCCATAAACAGCATTGGAATTGCAAGAAAAGAGATAAATTTTTTCATAAGTATTTATTTTAAATTCATATTGATTGAAATTCCGAATTGGATCGGTTTTCCCTGTGCAAAAAAGTCGTTTTCTATTGAGCGGAAATAGAATGTATTATATTGTCTATTAAGCAGATTCTTGCCCCACAACGAGGCACCGAAAATACCCTTTTCCCATGTAAGCGACGCCGAAAGCAGGCCATAATAGCCCTGCGACAAAGTATTCTCCTCGTTCCAATATATGCGCCCTACACCGGTCCAGCCTACATTGAGCACAAAAAAGTTGGCAAAGCCCTTGGGGACAGGCAAACGGTACTCCACATTTGCCGACATAGTCTCGCGTGGAGCATAAGGAAGTATTTTCCCGGAATAATCTTTATCGTCACTCAAATACTTCTTGAACTCGGCGTGAGTGTAACCATAACCTGCATTAAGCGTGAAGTCGCCTACACGATAGGCAATGGTTGCCTCGGCACCGCAACTGAAGGATTCTCCAGCATTGGACATCATACGTCCCGTACTCTTGGGAGGGAACACCGTCAACTGTTGGTTGCGGCAGTCAATGTAGAACGCTGTTGCAGAGATTTTGAGTGCACCACTTTTCAACGGCGAGAGGTGAGTGCCGAGTTCATAGGTCCAGTTGGTCTCCGGTTCATACACCGTGGACGAAGCGTCACCGGGTATCGGATTGCCGATAAGTTCCTGAGCCATTTTGTCCTTAAGTATATCTGAAAACAACTGCGTATTGAAACCGCCGGTCTTGAATCCTTTACGCGCCGAGGCATATACTGTACCCCAGTCCCTGCTGTAAGAGAGCGAAAAACTCGGCAGCAGTTCAAGGGCGTCGACAACGTTGTCGCCAACGAACGACACATCAAGCGGCTTATATTCCGGTTCCTTTTCCAGTTTACGGTACACCTGTGCACGGCAGTCATAATCCATTCTCGACCACTCATAGTCGAGACGCAGACCGGCCGAGAAATCAAACCCGGCCCAACTGTAACCCAACTGCAGATAAGCCGCTGCGCCAAAAGAGGGAATAATGAAGTCATCCTCTATCGTGAAGTTATCGTCGCGGAACTGCAATGCATTGTCTTTAAACCAATATTCATTTGCATTCTTGAGTATAAGACTGTCAATGCCATACTGCTTGAATGTTACCGGCGCTGTCATGCTGTTGTGTTTGAAGAACCCGAACAACCCTGCCTGCCAACTGAACGCACGCCCCTCTTTTGAACGCGCCACAAACTCCTGTGTCACAGAGTGTTCATCCTGGAACTGCCCCATCGAGAAATAGTCGAGCGGCAGGAAGTCATTGTCAATGCGCATTCCGTCGCTCATGAACTGATAACCGGTTGTGGAGGAAAGCGTAAACGAATCGAAAAAACGTTTTACCACCAGACCGTCACCTACCGTAAAACGGCGGTAACTGCAAGGGTCATTATAGGCAACCGGTGCAAGCACGCCATTGCTGTAGTTCCTGTAGGCCCAACCTCCCTCATAGGTATAGCCAAGGGTGAACGTATTGTCAATGCTCCAACCGCCGGACGGCAGCCACTGCACACGCAGGCGCATTGCGGCATTGTCGCCCCCGTCGCACTTTTCTCCACGTTCGCGGTTCATGAAATACCCGTCGCTATGAGCATAGAATACACTTGCCGACCAGCCTAAATCCTTGGTTGGGGCAGCGTAATGCGACGCCTTGAAACGGACATGGTTCTCATTGCCATATTCAAGCGATACTCTCTTGCCTTGGAAATGCAATGGAGAAAGTGTGTAGACGTTGATTGCGCCGCCCGATGTATTGCGACCGTAGAGGGCACTCTGGGCACCACGTACTATCTGCACCCTGTCAATGTCGAAAAGGTCAAAGTCATAATTATTCTTGTTCATCACCGGGCGCTCGTCGATGTTCATACCCACAACGGGCTGGTCGATACGCGAACCGAAACCGCGAACATATATCGACGAAGTCATGCGTGAACCGTAATCGGGCTGATAAAAATTGGGAGCCAGCGCCGAGAGTTCCTTTATGCTGTTCACATGAAGATTCTCAAGTTCGGCACGGGATACGGTTGTAGCGGAATATGCCCCCTTGCCATCACTTTCCGGCATTTTGATGGGAGCGACAATGCTCACCTCCTCAAGTACAACGGAATCGGCCCATTCAAGACCAGGCATGGCAAGCAGTGCTAATATTACTATTATAGTGTTCAATATTCTATCGTATATCAATAAAAATGAGAATGCGAAGATAGTAAAAAAACTGCTTTTCAACAAGAGAAAAGCAGCCTATTAACTTCGTTAAACCAAATGGAATAAACTTGAACAAAATCAGTAATATTTACACCCTGCCTCATCACCTGTCAACTCATGAATAAGCGGAATCAGCACTTTTTTCACAACAGTGTCGTTCAGGCGGTGTTCACCGTTGAACCAACGGCAACGTTCCTCACTATAGAGTTGTGCCATAAGAGGTTGGAAATGCACAATAGGGTCCTTGTCGCCGAACAGTCCGATTACAAGTTTCTTCTCCTCTTCGGTAATGCCGCGGAACTGTTGCTTCTCCATCTCTTTGAAACGTTCGACTACCGCTTTGTCAATGCGGAATTCGGCAGCACCGTCCTTGCGCTTTGACATATACTTGTTACGCCCCATCTTGCCGAAGAGAAGTGTGCGGGACATTTCGAACGACGGGTTCACAACAATACGCGGAACACCCCACAACTGCTGCGTATACATGCCACCCATAGATGTACCCACAACAATGCATGGTTGCTCATCGCAGACGATTCCACGCAGCAATTCAAGAGCCTCAAACGGGTCTACCGGAAGGTCGGGCGCAATAACCTGCCACCCCTCAAGATGACGGCGTAATGCCATTACCGTGCCCGAAGAACCTGACGAGGCAAAGCCGTGTACATACATGAGTTTGTTATTTCTTTCCATATATACAAATTAAGGTACTGCGAAGGTACACTTTTTATCCGTAAACTGCGCGTGATTATTGCTGAAATATTTAAACCCCAATTGGTGTTACGACCTGCGACGTTCGCTGCAAAACGAGCCGATGAAAACAAGAAAGTCATTGGCGCGTTTTGCTTTTCGCAACCCAAACGGCATAACCTACGGCTATGCTACGTTTGACCTATTGCTGCAAAACTCGTCGATAACAAAACGCTGTTTTGTCATTCAAAATACAATGACAACACAATCATCTTGCTTGTCACACCATCGACAGAGCGGGTAAATTTCATCAGATTTGCGTCAAGCAGGTCCTTGCGTTCCTTCTGCAATACATCAAGCGGACTGAAGGCGAATTTGAGTTCCGGAATAAGTTTGAAGAACGGAAGGTAGAAATCGCAGCCGAAACCCACTTCTATCATAAAATCGAACCTCTTGAACAGCAATTGTTGCTGCTTTTTTACGGTAAGATTTACCATGGGACTCACACCTGCAGTAAAATAGGGACGGTAGTTGTTAAAGCGTTCTGCCGCAAACTTCACATGCACAGGCACGGAAATATAAGTTGTCTTTACCGACTGGCGGGACTGTTCACCGCTGTTCTGTTCACGGAAAACAATGTTGTTCTGTCCGAAATGCATGGTGGGCATGACACGTAGGGCCATATATGTATTCAGGCGCAAATCGGCAAGCACACCCACGCTGAAACCCGGATTATACATGGCAACATCGGCATACCAGGTCTCTCCATCCTCTGTTACATGACTGTTGTTCACGAACTCCATGTCCTGAACATGTGTACCTATGAAAAAGCCATAGTGCAGACGGCGGTAGTCAATGTATGGTTTGTTCTCCACCTTGCGTTCTTGGGCAAAAGTACATACAGGCAGCAACAGCAAAAGAGGCAATATGTAAAGTAGGACTTTCTTCATTACTATGTATAACGCAACAATCGGGCACATATTGCAACATAGGAGAGAAAAAACTTATCTGAAACAATATACACCGCGTACAAAGGCTCGATTGTAAAATAATGTTAAAAACATTAAATAGAGAACCGCATATATACAAAAAGCACTATCTTCGCCAACGGATAATACTAACTTAAATATTACAACTATGGCTTACGTAATTTCAGACGACTGCGTTGCTTGCGGCACATGTATCGATGAGTGTCCTCAGGGTGCTATTTCTGAGGGTGAGAAGTACTCAATTGACCCCGAACTCTGCATTGATTGCGGCACTTGCGCAAGTGTTTGTCCTTCAGAGGCTATCCACGAGGGTTAATTCCCGGCAGCAGACAAGCATTAGAAAAGGGAGCACCTCATACATTGGCGCTCCCTTTTTCAATCCCCGACAAGAAGTCGTTTAAACTTGTACCACATGAAAGAATTCATCTACTTCATTGTAAAGAACCTGATAATTATTGCAGTAGCAGTCGTGTGCTACTACATATACATGGGTTTCTTTGCCTGAACCGCATTAGGAATTGCATATAATACAGTAGCGACGGGCCCGCGGGGCCGTCG
>JAFQUE010000014.1 GCA_017408685.1 Bacteroidaceae bacterium
AAAGAGGTTGATGGAGGTTCCTGTGACCTCGTCCTTAACTGCGGGCAGCTGCAGACCGAAGATACATACAAGCCCGATCTTGAAAACAATGTGTGGTTCAAGCCAAGTTGGGGTGGCAATGTAACATGGAAGAGCATCACTTTGACCCACACAGGTGAGTGTGATGAATGTAAAGCAAATCAATAACCTTTCGGGCGTCGACCGTTGATTCCGTTTTCCGCTTTGACTCAGCCATGCGGGTTGCGGTCAGCACATCTTATTGTAGTCCTTCGAGAATCCTCTTCAGTACTACTGTTGCCGATATCTCGCGGTTGGCGGCTTGGGGGATGACAAGCGAGCGGGGGCTTTCGATGATGTCATCGGTTACAATCATGTTGCGGCGCACTGGCAGGCAGTGCATGAAGAAGGCATTGTCTGTTACTGACATCTGTCGGTCGCTCACTGTCCATGAACGGTCGGTGCAGAGTATCTTGCCGTAGTTGCCGCCGGTGTATGCCGCCCAGTTCTTGGCGTATATGAAATCGGCGCCTTCAAAGGCTTTCATCTGGTCGTGTTCAACCCGTGCATTGCCCACGAACTCGGGGGCGAGTTCATATCCTCTCGGGTGCGTAATAACAAAATCATAGTCTGCCGCGTTCATCCACTCGGCAAATGAGTTGGGAACGGCCTGTGGCAATGCCTTGGGGTGGGGCGCCCATGTGAGCACCACTTTGGGACGTTTCCTGGTCTTGTGTTCCTCTATTGTAATGAGGTCGGCCAAACTCTGTAACGGGTGGCGTGTGGCTGCTTCCATGGAGAAGACCGGGCGCCCGCTGTACTTGATGAATTGGTCTAAGATAACCTCGTTGTAGTCATCCTCCTTGCTTTCGAAATGGGCGAATGAGCGTACGCCGATAACGTCGCAGTAACTACCCATTACCGGTATGGCCTCGAGTATGTGTTCCGGTTTATCGCCGTCCATTATTACTCCCCGTTCGGTCTCCAGTTTCCATGCTCCTTGGTTAATGTCGAGGACAATGACATTCATGCCCAGGTTGAGGGCAGCCTTCTGGGTGCTGAGCCTGGTGCGCAGGCTTGAATTGAAAAAGACCATCATCAGGGTCTTGTTCTTTCCTAAATGGCTGTATTTGTATCGGTCGGTCTTTATCTCGAGCGCCTCCTTGACTGCTGCGTCAAGGTCGCCGATATCTTTTACTGAAATGAAATTTCTCATCTTTGAACTGCTTGGTCTTGTTTATTCGTTCTCGTCGTCTTTCTTCCACCATCTCCACTTGTTGAAGTCGAACTTGAAAAGCAGGCCGGCTCCCTGTGTGGTGAGGTTGGTCTTCGAGAAGTAACGGTCGTTGGTCTTGCTGTAGGCCTTTAGGTTGACCGTACCTTTCTTGTTCAGCAGGTATTGTATCTCGAAATCGCCTATGAAATTGCTGTTGGCTATCGGGTTTTCCCTGTAGCCGAGGTTGCCGTTTATGAGCAGGCGGTTGTTGAGCAGGCGGCCGCGAAGCATACCTTCAACCTCCATGCGGTTCCAACCCCTTTCGCTGGTGGAGAAGTTTCCTGAAATATCCCAATTGTCGTTGTCTATTATCTGTCCGAGCATGTTGTTGAGCTGGCCCGAAAGAGTGTTGGATATCAGGGATTCCACTGCTGTCGATGATTGGCTCTCTTCGTCAGTGTCGTTGTAGTCGAATGTGTAGAATTTGCCCACACCAAGCAGGTAAATGAACTGCATGTTCTTCTGTTCCTTGGTGTTTGCAATGCTTGCGAGTATCTCTTTTTCCTCCTCACTGCCTTCGGGGAGTTCAAGGTCGAAATTCAGGTCGGGGCTTTCCAGTGTTCCGCCTATGTCCATGACGCAGTTCACTTTAACGGTCTTGTCTCTTGATACTTCTGTTGTCAGGTCGCCGAGCGAAGCTGAGGCTACAAGATATTTTGTCTTCAGGTCCAGTCCTGCATGGAACGGGTCACCGTCAAATGTGAGTGTACTGCCTTTTTCTATCTTGAACTCCTTGGGGAAAATGTCCTGTATGGTGAATTTGTATGTTCCGCGGTCAAGTTCAAGTCCGCCTTTCATGGAGAAACCGTCCTTTTCGTCGTATAAGGCGTTTATTGTGCCTTTGCCATAGAAATCGATATAGTCGTCTGTCTTCAGGTTTGTGTATACCTTTACGTGGAATGATTCTGTGATGTCAAGCATGAAGTCCAGGTTGAGTTTGCTTGTTACAAAATCGTATGTGTTCCCTTGTGTAATCTCGGGAGTCTCTTTGGTGTTCCTATTGTTCTTGCGACTGTCGATGAATGTAACGAAACTATTATCCCTGGCACCGCTGGCTGTGGTTGAATTGTATATGAAGTATGAATTGGGCTCGCTCCTGAGGTTCGCCTTCAGGATGAGGCCGCTGCCGGGGCTGTTTATATTGGCTGTGCCGCTTGCATATACGGTTCCGTAGAATGGGAGGTTATCGAAACTGTGTGTCTCGTATACAAGCATGTTCCGGGCCTCGATATTGAGGTCGCAGGTCCACTGCGAGAAGTGCTTGTGGGTGAGAAGTCCCGAAAGAGTACCTTTGTTCCTGTTTCTGTCACTTATTCCAATATTGTCGAACAGCAGTTTGCCGTGAGACATGTATATTGTGTCGCCGTCGACATAATATGTTGTGTTGTTGGCATTTACCTTCAGGCTGCTGTTCAGGGCCGCTGCACCTGTGAGGTCAAGTTTGTTCCAACTGCCAAGGACATATGCCGTACCGTTGGCTGTGCCGTCGATTTCGCTTATGAAACTGTCTATCATATCTTCAAGGAAACCGACATTGAGGTCGTTGGCGTCAATCTTGAGTATCATGGTGTCTCTTGGTTGGGACAGGAATCCGGCAACTTTGGATGTCGCGGTTTTGCCAATGATGTCGCAGTCAAGTGAGAGTGTCTTGTTGTAGTTCATCCAGCCTATGCCTATGTCGCCATCTCCCATGTGTGCGTTGTTGATGAGCAGGCTGTCGACATCAAAGCGCCCGTCGACATCGAGGCTGTGGAGTATGCTTGTGAGGTGGGCCTTGCCGGTTGCTTTGCCTCCGAACTCCAGCGCATGGAAATTAGTGAACCCGAGGAGTGTGGATACTTCCAAATCCTTGAGTGTAATCTCAAGGCTGTCGTCTATGAATTTGCCTGCCGTTCCGTCAATCTCAAGGCTCTGCCCGTTGCTGTACATCTTAAGGTTGTCGACAATGAATCTTTCACTGTTGCCGGTAATGCTTCCCGGTTCGATGTGCCACTCTTCGCCGTCGAGAATGAATGAACTCGGGGCTATTCTAGCATCAAAATTGAGTTTGTCCTTTTCGTCGCGCAGTAGCGAGAGACCGAAGTCTATGTCGCCTTTGCCGGTCTTGTCGGAGAGGCTGCTCCAATCAATAAAACTGTTTATGCTGTCCCGGCTTGCCGATGAATGGAGGTTTATAATCATGTCGTTTCCTGCACTTTCTTTCTCTTTTGTTGCCGATGGTTTCAGGATGTTTGCGTCTAAATCCAGTTTCTCTTTATCGGATGTTCCTTTCAGGCTTATAACCTGCAGGTGGGTCGAACCGAGGTCTATGTCGTTTATTTGTGCGTCGAGGTCGAATGTGTTGCGACTGTCGAGACAGGAACCGCTGATGATGGACCTGCCGTTTATGGTAAAGGGCAAATCGAGAACCTTTGTCAGCAACTTGCTGTCTTTCATCTC
This sequence comes from Bacteroidaceae bacterium, assembly GCA_017408685.1. GTDB lineage: Bacteria > Bacteroidota > Bacteroidia > Bacteroidales > Bacteroidaceae > HGM04593. Next base: position 3,713 of record JAFQUE010000014.1, read on the forward strand.
AATCCTGTACAGGAAGTTGTTACGGTTCTCTTTGCCTTTGGCAACCTTCAGAGATGGGAGGTGGGTCCTGACAATGTCCAGTATTCCTTCATGAATGCTTGAAATGTCGAAGTTGCCGATGATGTCGGCCGATATGATATCCGAATTGATGGTTGTGGCTCTCTCTTTGTCCGTGTTGTCGTCGTATATGTATATGTTCTTTATGAAGTTCTTTTCAATTCCGTCGAAATAGACGAGGTCGCGTACTTTGACGTTCGTCATGCTTCTCTCCCCATCAAGGCTCAGGTGCTCTCCTTCCATGCTGAATGTGAGGCTGTTGTCTTTGTACTCTTTGACAAGGTTCAGGCGGTGTGGAATGAAAGTGTCTATGTCGAGTGTCAGTGCATACTTTTCTCCTTTGCTATCTTTTGAGTACAGGAATGCAGCATGACCTTTAATGTTGGGGTCCGTTGTCGATATGTCGGCATTGATTCCTGTGTTTCCGGCCTTGCCTTTTATTGCAAACGGTGAATAGGTGTATCCTTTGAACCCTAATGAATCTATCTCGGCTTCAAAATGGGCAAGATAGTTGCGTGCATTGATGTGCCCGTTGGATTTGACCGTGATGTCGCATTTTTCTGCGTCTTTGTAACCGGAGATGTTGCCGATGTTTATGTCTCCGCCTTGTGCAATGAGTCTGTAACAGCCAAGAGTGTCCATCAGGATTTCTGCATTGAGTGTGCCGTTCTTGCATTGGGCGGCGAAACTGCACTCGATTGAATCTTTGGAAAGAGTGAATTCGCCGGTAAGGTTGGTGTTGCCCAACTTGGCGGCAATCCCGCCGGGGATGTCCGGAAATTGTGAGGTTAGTTCTTCCAACCGCAACTCATTAATGTATAACTTGTCTACAACGGCATTTATCGTGCGTTCTTTGCTGTAAGGATTGTCGACCATGGCCTTACCGTCAAAGATGAATGAACGGTCTTTGGCCGCAAGGGAAGCGGTTCCTTGTGCTGCGCTGTTGCCTATGGTCGCGTCAATGTCGAATGTAATGTCGGGAATGGTTTGTTGTATCTGCGGGAATATGGGTTGTATGTCCTTGAAGGAGAAATTGCTGCTGTGCAGTTCGCCGCCTATGCACATGTGCTCGATACCGGCACCGATGTTGCTTATCTGTACCGAATCGGACTCAATGTCGCTGTCGGGAAGTTCCACCAGAAAATCGGTGAACCTCAATCCGTTGTCTTGTGTGAAAATACGTGCCTTGACCCTCTTCAGTTCAAGACCGCTTGCCTCACGACCTTTTATAGAGCGTATGTAGAGGTTTAGGTTCTCTTTGTTGAAATTCTTCAAGGATATGTTGCATGAGAAGTCCTTTATTGCAATGTGGTAGGGGTCTAACCTGTCTGCAATGTGTTCTTCGCTTTTTACATCGTAACTGAACTTGCCGTCGTAAACGAGTAGTTGGTTGATACGTAAATCGGTGTCTTTTTCAGTACTGTCCTTGCTTATGTTGTCCAGTATGAATTGGATATTTGCAGGCTCATCGGGTGTTGGGCGGCTAAGTCTTATAAGGGGAGCCTCGAAGGCCAGTGTGTTTATGCTTACAGCGCCATTGAGCAGGCTTGAGGGTTCAAGACTGGCCATGGCTTTTCTTGCGTATATGAGGGTGTCGCTCTCCCGGTCAAGGAGCAGTACCTCTTCAAGTGTTACCTCATTGAAATTCTTTATCTCAATGCTTCTGATGGTTACGGGTGTATTCAGCAGGGAACTTATCTCCCCGGTAACAAACGAGGCGAGCCGATACTTTACGGAATCGAGCCTCAATAGTGCAGTGCCTGTGAGAAAGAGTGCAACAAGGACTGCAAAAACGATTGATATGTATTTGAGGATTTTTATCGTTGTCTTCATCGTACTTTGCAAATATAGTGAAAATATATGACATAAATACTCCTGGAGCGCTTTTTTGCTTTGTTTTTGCAGCAAAAACATTAACTTTGCAGGAGGAAAAAAGGAATAAGGTTTTAACTATGATAGAAACGATTGTTGTACTTCTTCTTTCTGTCTTTTTCTTCATAAGCGGAAAGGTGCGTTCCGACGTTGTGGCGTTGTGTGCGCTTGTCGCATTGATGGTGATGGGTATACTTGAACCGGCCGAGGCGCTTTCAGGGTTCTCGAACAATGTGATAATAATGATGATAGGTCTGTTTGTGGTAGGTGGTGCCATCTTCCAGACAGGACTGGCAAAGATGATAAGCTCAAAACTCATGAAGTTTGCCGGAAACAGTGAAACAAAACTGTTTGTATTGGTTATGGTGGTGACTTCTTTAATGGGTGCTTTCGTGAGCAATACAGGTACGGTTGCCATTATGATACCGATTGTAGTGAGTATGGCAATGAGCGTGAAGATGAACCCGAGCCGTCTGCTCATGCCGCTTGCATTCGCGAGCAGCATGAGTGGTATGATGACTCTCATTGGTACGCCTCCGAACCTTGTCATAAACGAGACACTTATAAGCAATGGTTATGAAGGTTTGGGCTTTTTTACATTCCTGCCGGTAGGTCTTATCTGCGCGGTTGTGGGTACATTGCTCCTCATGCCGCTAAGCAAGAAATTCCTTTCGAAACCGGGTGCGCTGAGCGGTGCCAGTGCCAGTAGCGGCAAGTCGCTGAAGACGCTTGTCAAGGAATATGGTATTGCAAACAATCTGCACCGTTTGCAGGTGAATGCAAAATCGTTGCTCATTGGCAGGATGATTGGTGAACTTGATGTTCGCAATAACTTTGGAATCAATATAATAGAAGTAAGACGCGTAGAGAAGGGTCAGCGTAATCTGCTTTCCAAGAATGTGGTTCAGGAGGCTGCCGATTCCGATACTGTGCTGCGCTCCGATGACCTGCTCTATGTCTCCGGTTCCGATGATAATGTGAATGCTTTTGCCCGGAAATATAATCTTGAAATTCTAAAGGATGAGGAGTCCGAGGGCAAGAGCGGTCTTGATTTCTATGATATCGGTGTGGCGGAGATTGTGGTCATGTCAACTTCGTCGGTTGTCAACAAGACCATTAAGGAGATTGAATTCAGAACGAAGTATAATTTGAGTGTGCTCGGCATTTGCCGCAAGAACAAATATATACTTCAGGGTATTGCCGAAGAGACAATACATGTGGGCGATGTGTTGCTGGTGCAGGGTTCATGGGACCATATAGCCGCTCTTGAGCAGGATAACAACGAATGGATAGTGGTGGGCCGTCCGCTTGAGGAGGCTGCGAAAGTGACTCTCGACTATAAGGCGCCGGTTGCCGCGTTCATAATGATTGCAATGATTGCTGTTATGGTGTTTGACTTCATTCCCATTGAACCGGTTACGGCAGTAATGATTGCCGGACTTCTTATGGTGCTCACGGGTTGTTTCCGCAATGTTGAGGCTGCATACAAGACAATAAACTGGGAAAGTATCGTGCTTATAGCGGCTATGATGCCAATGTCGGTGGCGTTGCAGAAGACGGGTGTCTCGGAATGGATATCGGGTTCTCTTGTCTCGGTTCTCGGAGGGCATAGTCCAATGTTGCTTATGGCGGGAATCTACTTTACGACATCGTTCATGACAATGTTCATAAGCAACACGGCTACAGCTGTGCTTATGGCGCCGATAGCCATGAGTGCGGCGCAGCAGGTGGGGGTGAGTCCCGTGCCGTTCCTCTTCGCGGTTACGCTGGGAGCGAGCCTGTGCTTTGCTTCACCGTTCTCTACACCGCCCAATGCTCTTGTTATGCCGGCCGGGCAGTATAAGTTCTCCGATTATGTGAAAGTGGGATTGCCGTTGCAGATAATACTGGGTATTGTTATGATTCTGGTGCTTCCTCTGCTTTTCCCGTTCTGAGAATAATTTTCTGCCAAAATTGCCGATTTTTAATTAAAAATGCGTACTTTTGTCACAAATATTGTGTAAGATGAATGTAACAGAAGTTCAGGCAGTAAAGCAACAGTTCGGAATTATCGGCAATGATTCTGCCTTGCTCAGAGCGATAGATACTGCTGTGCAGGTGGCGAAGACTGACCTCACTGTGCTCATTACAGGTGAGAGTGGTGTAGGTAAGGAGTTTTTTCCCAAGATAATACATGCCAACAGCATGCGCAAGCATGGCAAATATATTGCAGTGAACTGCGGTGCAATACCCGAAGGAACGATTGACTCGGAACTTTTCGGTCATATAAAGGGTGCGTTTACCGGTGCCGTGAGTGAAAGGAAGGGATACTTCAGTGAGGCCGACGGGGGGACGATTTTTCTTGACGAGGTGGCCGAACTGCCTATGCCCACACAGGCACGTCTGCTGCGAGTGCTCGAGAACGGCGAATTCCTGCGTGTGGGTTCGTCGGAGGTGGAGAAGACCAACGTGCGTATAGTTTGCGCAACGAATGTGAACCTGCAGGAGGCGATTGCCGAAGGGCGTTTCCGCGAAGACTTGTACTATCGTTTGAGTACAGTGCCCATTACTGTACCGCCGTTGCGCAAGCGTGGTAATGACGTTGTAATGCTTTTCAAGAAATTCTGTATGGATTTTGCCGCGAAGTACAATGTGCCGCGTCTGCAACTTACCGAAGACGCCACGGCTACGTTGGTAGCCTATTCATGGCCGGGCAACATCAGGCAGTTGAAGAATATTGCCGAGCAGGTGTCTATCCTCGAACTCAACAGGGAATTGAGTGCCGAGGTGCTCATGCGTTATCTACCGCAGGATGTCAAAAACAATTTGCCAATGCTTTCGGGGCATGGACAGACCGGCGGCAAGAGTTTCGAGAGTGAAAGGGAGATACTTTATAGCGTGCTGTTCGACATGCGCCGTGATATAACAGAACTCAAGAATCAGGTAGAGAGTCTGCGGGCCATGAACAAGGATACGGTGGAGCAGGTGCCGTATTACAACACGTCGCATGATGTCTCGCTGGTGCAGCACTCTCCATCATATCACATTCAGTCGCCTAACGGGCGTTTTGAACCCATTGTGGCTACGGATGAGTATGTAGAAGAGGCTGTCTCTCTTGATTATGTGGAAAAGAAGACTATAATTATGGCTCTTGAAAGGAACAAGGGCAAGCGCAGGAATGCTGCAAAGGAGTTGAATATCTCGGAACGTACATTGTACAGGAAAATAAAGGAATATGGTATTGAATAAAGGAATTAAGGGTGCAGCAGCGCTGCTTGTTGCCTTGCTGTTGTCGGCGTGTACCGTGACATACAAGTTTACCGGTGCTTCAATAGATTATGAGAAGGTGAAGACGGTGTCCATTGCTCCGTTCCAGAACCGTGCTGCATACCAATGGGCTCCCATGGCTGCCATTCTGAACGACGAGATGAGCAATGCTTTTGTGCAGCAGACCAAATTGCAGCAGGTTGCACGTGGCGGTGACCTGAATCTTGAAGGAGAAATCACGTCATATGACCAGGTCAACAAGTCTATTTCGTCCGACGGATATTCTTCGCTGGTGCAGTTGAAGATTACTGTAAATGTGCGTTTCACGAACAACAAGAATCATGATGAGGATTTTGAGCGTCAATTCTCGGCGACCCGCGATTATGACGCAACACAATCGCTCGATTCGGTTCAGGAGGAACTTGTGACACAGATGATTGATGAGATAGTGGAATCGGTGTTCAATGCGGCTGTCGCTAACTGGTAACGGATGGAGAACCTGACGGCATACATAACACATCCTGAGCGTCTTGACAGGGATACGCTTTATGAACTGCGTCTACTGGTGAGGAAGTATCCCTATTTCGACGCAGCCCGTATTCTAATGCTCAAGAATCTTTATCTGCTGCATGACATCGACTTCGGGCGCGAAATGCGCAAGGCTGCGCTTTATCTGAAGTGCCGTTGGCCGTTGTTTGAACTTATGGCCGGTTATGGTGCTCCTGTTGAGGCAGAGGCGGTTCCCGATGATATTCCTGTAGACAGGACCATGTCTCTTATTGACGCTTTCCTTGACTCTTTGCCTGCCGAGAGCGTGTCGCTTGAGGCCGAAGGTGCGGCTGCCGTGGATTATGTATCGGCATATCTTGCTCCGGTGGCAGAAGACGGCCCGGATGTTCCGGCGTTGCGGGGTCAGGAACTTATAGATGAGTTCTTGTCGGGTGGTAGCGAGAAGATATCTCTTGATTTCAGGAACGAGAATGTCCAGGGAGAGGAGGAACCCGGAACGCGGGTGCTTGAACCGCAGGAAGCTCCTTTTGAGACTTCGTTCTTTACGGAGACGCTTGCAGGCATATATATAAAACAGGGCAAATATGAAAAGGCCCTTGAAATTATTAAACGATTATGTTTGGAATATCCGAATAAAAATCGTTACTTTGCAGACCAAATAAGATTTTTGGAAAAAATAATAAAACATATAAAAAAAGAGTAGTATGTATTTGCTTTGTGTTATACTTATCGTATTGGTTTCTGTGCTGATGTGCGGAATAGTATTGATTCAGAATTCAAAGGGTGGTGGCCTTGCTGCAGGTTTCGCTTCTTCGAACCAGATTATGGGTGTCAGGAAGACAACCGATTTCCTTGAGAAGGCTACATGGACACTTGCTGCATTGATGGTTATCGTAAGTATTGCAGCCGCATATTCTCTTCCCCGTCATAACGAGGGTGAGATTGTGAACCCTGCTGCAGTTGAATCGACTCTTCCTGTTCCGGGAGCAACAGAGGCACCGGCCATTTAATCAATAAGGCAGTTTTAAAACACAAAAAGCGCACCAATTGGTGCGCTTTTTGTGTTTGGTCCCTTTTGGGGACCAATATATTTTGTTTATTTGTTCTCTTTCTCCATTTCGTCCTCTACAAAACGAATCTTCTTGAGTATAACTTCGGCGTCCTGTTTCAGTTTTTCAACTTTTTGGTGCATGACATCGACAAGACTTGCTCCCTTCTTGTTCGATACACTGAGGAAGCCGATGTTGTTCTCGTATGTGGCAATCTCGTTCTTCAGTGTTTCGTATTGGCGTATCAGGTGGTCGCGTTCGCGCTGGAGACTGCCGCTTCCCTTGCCTATGTTATTGCGGAAATTCGCAATCTTGCGTTCGTTGGCGCTGATGTGCAGTTTTTCGTAGAGGGCATTGAGTACCTGTTTGTATTCTTTGTATATCTTGTCCTTTTCCTTGAACGGTACGAAACCAATGCTGTTCCATTTTGCTGTAAGTTCCGAAATCAATTTTGTCTGCTCGTCGGCATTCAGGGTAGTGTCGATAGCCTTGAGGCTCTCAATGACTTCGCGCTTTTGTGCAAGGTTGTTCTGCTCTTCGTTGCGCTGTGATGATGTTGCAGTGTTGCGGCGCTCGAAGAATGTGTCGCAGGCTGTTACAAAACGTTTCCATAATGATTCGGAGTACTTCTGCGGTACCGGGCCAATCTCTTTCCACTCCTTCTGAAGTTTGGTGAGTTTGTCGGCTGTGGCTTTCCACTCTTCGCTCTCCATCAACTGCTCTGCTTGCTCGCAAAGTGCTTTTTTGCGCTCAAGGTTGTTGGCAAGGGCGCTCTTGGCTTCCTTGAAGAAGTCACTCTTGTGTTTGAAGAAGTCGTCGCATGCAGCACGGAAACGCTCAAATATCTTGAGGTTCATCTTCTGTGGCGCGTAACCGATGTTTTTCCATTCGGCCTGCAAGTCAAGCAACTGCTGGGTGGCGTTGTTCCATGCCTGATATGTAGTGAGTGTGCTGTAGTCAATACCTTCAATCTGCTCGCATATCGCGGTCTTTTTATCGAGGTTGGCCTTTTCTGCTTCCTTCTTCGCCTCAAAGTGTTCCTGATGGCGGCGGTTGACGGTTGTGGAAGCGGCCTTGAAGCGTGTCCACAACTCCTCGCGAAGTTCGGGTGCCACCGGGCCGGTCTCGCGGTACTCGTTGTGCAACTGTTGCAACTGGCGGAAAGCGTTTATTACGTCTTCCTCCTTCTCAAGAGACTCTGCGGTCTCGCATATTCTTGTTTTTATTTCAAGATTCTTCTTGAAGTCGTATTCGCGGAATTCGTGGTTTATCTTGAGTACATCGTAGAACTGTTCAACGAGCAGTTGGTACTGTTTCCATAGTGAAGTGACATGCTCCTGGGGGACATTCTTAATCTCTTTCCACTGTGCTTGCAGTGCCTTGAATTCATTGACTTCAGGTGCTTCCTGGGCTGCTTTCTCTACAAGAACCTGAAGCTGCTGCAGAATGGTCTCTTTCTTTGCCAGATTGTTCTTCATCTCTTCCTCCTGTGCTGCAATCCATGCGTTGCGCTTTGCCTTGATTGCATTCATGGTTTCCTTGAAGGGGGCTTCAAGTTCATCATCCTGCGGTATGAAGAGCGCTTTCTCGCCTCCGGCCTCAACAAAGGCCTTGTGGGCAGCCTCTATTTCTGCTGTACGCATGCGGTAGAACAATACCTTCAGTCCGTCTGCTTCTGATTTGCAGTTGAGGACATCGTCGCTCTCTGCTATTGCTTTCAAGCGCTCGATTATCTCCTGACGGTTTGCCGGTCTTGTGCCTGCGTTTTCACTCTCCTCATCCTGTCGGGCGGGAATCTCTTCAACTGTCTCAAGGGCAGGCTGTTCGTTGCTAAACTCGGTCGTAGCGGCATTGTCAGCCTGTTCAGGGGTGTTCACGATGTTCTGCTCAACAGGCATTGCATCGGGTTTCAATGTTTCACTCATCTGCTTGTTCTTTTAGAGTTATTGCTCAAAATGTAATCGCGCATGTGTGCGCATTATTTTGCGAATATAAAAATAAAATTCGGTATAATGCCATTTTGTATCAATCTTTTTGCAAAACAATGTGACAAAAAAGGACTGCATCGTGCAACGCAGTCCTTGATTATTATAGGGATAGTCATTTAATTCTTTCAATCTGAGTCTAGCGGCAGACTTTCCCATATTTTTCCAATCAGACTCATCGCTTTTTATATCATCGGCTTTGGTTTCGGGGCCGATTTTTTCATTTGCAGTCACGTCAGGAGCCACC